>NZ_JAYRTX010000036.1:0-28899 GCF_041919395.1 Albidovulum sp. | reverse complement strand
CGCCTCAGTTCATCGGTGCTCCGCCCTCGGCCTTGCGGCGGGCGACGTAATCGTCCAGCGCCTCGGCGACGGAGGGGTCGAGGCTCGGTTCCTCGTAGTCGGCCAGAAGCGCCTTCCAGACGGCATTCGCACGGGCCCGCGCGTCGATGCCGCCGCGGTCGCGCCAGGTGGGGTAGCTGTCCCAGTTCGACAGCAGGGGCGCATGGAACGCGGTCTCGTACCGCGCCATCGTGTGCCCGGTGCCGAAGAAATGCCCGCCCGGCCCCGCCTCGCGGATGGCATCGAGCGCGAGCGCCTCGGGCCCGGTGTCGATCGGCTCGAAATAGGCATCCATCATCATCAGAAGCTCGGCATCGAGGATCAGCTTCTCGAAACTCGCCGTCAGACCGCCATGAAGCCACCCTGCCCCATGCTCCAGAAGATGCGCCCCGCCCATGAGCGCGCCCCAAAGCGCCATCTGGCTTTCGTAGGCCGCTTGCGCATCGACCTCGTTCGCCGCGGTGACGTTCGAGGACCGGAAGGGCACGCCGACTAGCCGGGCGAGCTGGCCCGAGGCCTGGGCGGCCTTGGCATATTCCGGCGTGCCGAAGGCCGGCGCGCCCGAACGCATGTCGACGTTCGAGGTGAAGCCGCCGTAGAGCACCGGCGCGCCGGGTCGCACGATCTGGGTCAGGACGATGCCGGCCAGCGCCTCGGCATGCTGCTGTGCGAGCGCGCCCGCAAGCGTCACCGGAGCCATCGCGCCCGCCAGCGTGAAGGGCGTGATCGCGAGCGCCTGGCCATGCTCGGCCATGGCGATCAGCCCCTCGGCCATCGGAATGTCGAGTTGCAGGGGCGAGTTGGTGTTGATGACCCCGAGAAGCGCGGGTCGCTCGGCAAGTCCCTCCGGCGTGGTCCCGAGTGCGATCGCCGCCATCTCGATTCCGTCCATCGTCCGCGCCCGGCCCAATGTCTGGCCCTGCCATGTCTTGTCGAGAAGCCCGATCTGGGCGCGGTAGATGTCCAGATGCCGGGTATTGGCGGGCAAGTCCATCGGCTCGAACGGCCCGCCGCCCTCCTGATGGATCACGTTCAGCACCTGCACGAGCCGCAGGTAATCGCACATCTCGGCCAAGCTGCCGTCGCGCCGCCCGCGGTCGTTGTCCATCACATAGGCCGGCCCGCCGACCGAGGCGTAGACGCAGAGATCGGCGCCGACCGTGACATCATGGGCGGGGTTGCGGGCGTGCAGCGGGAAGCGGGCAGGGACGGTCGCGAGCCGCTCCTCCACGAGTCCGGGATCGAGCCGCACGATATCGCCCGCGACCTCGGCCCCCGAGCCGCGGAACAGTCCCCGCGCGTGTCCGTCGAGCACCCGCATCCCGATCCGGGCCAGAATCTCGAGGCCCGCGCCGTGGATCGCCGCGACCTGATCGGTACTCAGCACCGCCACCGGATCGTAGGGGCGCGGTCGCTGGCCGAACGCAGGCTGGATGGTGCCACCCTTGCGTTCCGCACGCTGGCGTCGGCGCGGGGTCATTCGGCCGCCTCCCGCCCGGGCCCGAGATCGCGCATGGCGAAGGGCGCGTCGCGGCGCACAGAGATGGCGGAGGGCGCGGCGGCAAGCTCGCGCGCCGCGCGATGCGCCTGCCAGACCGCATGCGCGACGGCGCCCGGCGCGTTGGCATCGCCGGTCAGGACGACCGGGGCTCCGCCGTCCCGAAGTGCATCGTAAAGCGGCGATCCACCCTCCCTCTGGCCGACGATCACAAGCGACCGCGCAGCGATTTCCTGCCGCTCGCCGCTGAAGACGTGCGAAAGCGCCAGACTCTCGCCGTCGAAGCCCTCGACGACCTGAAGCGTCCGGCAACCGATCCCGGCCCGGCGGAAGGCCTGGTGGACCTGCGGCTGCTCGTTCGTCATGACGCCCCAGGCCTGCGCCGAACCGGCGCTTGTGACATAGGTCGTCTGGAGCCCCTGCGCCGCCAGATGCTCGGAGATGGCCGAACCCATGTAGTAGTTGTCGAAATCGAAGACGGCGACCGGCCCCGCGATGGCGACGCCGGCGGCGATGTCGTCGGGCGTGTAGACGCGCGGAGCGACGAGCGGCACCGTGGGGATTTCGTTCGCGCCGCAGAGGTTCGCCGTCCAGCGCGCACCTGTCGCCACGACGACATGATCCGCGCCGAAGTCGCGCACCTCCTCGGGCCCCATCGGGCTTTCGGCATGTAGCGACACGTTGGCCATCCGCCGCAACTGGCCGAGCCGGTAATCCACGACCCGGAACCATTGCCGGAGGCCCGGCAACCGCGATTCCCACAGAAGCCGCCCGCCGAACTCGCGTCGGGCCTCGGCCAGCGTCACCCGGAAGCCGCGCCGCCCCAGCGTCAACGCCGCCTCAAGCCCCGCCGGACCGCCGCCGACGACCAGTACGGAACCCGCGCCGTCCCGCCGAACGGTCTCCGGATGCCAGCCGCGCCGCCATTCCTCGCCGGCCGTGGGGTTCTGCGTGCAGCGGACCCAGACCCCGTCGTGCCAGGAAGAGATGCAGATGTTGCAGCCGATGCATTCGCGGATCTCGTCCTCGCGCCCCTCGTCGATCTTCCGCGGCAGGAAAGGATCGGCGATGGAGGGTCGCGCGCCGCCGATCAGGTCCAGCACACCGCGCCGGACCATTGAGACCATCGTGTCGGGCGAGGTGAAGCGGCCGACGCCGACGACCGGCCTGTCGGTCAGCTTCCTGACGAAATCGACCACCGGCTCGTGGCTGCCTTCGGACGCGAAGCGCGAGGGCGCGCAGTCGGTCGCTGAATAGTCCATCTTCACGTCGAAGAGGTCGGGCGCGTCCTTCAGGAGCGCGATCACCTCGTGCGCCTCCGATGGGGCGGAGTCGGACGGGCGCGACCTCAGTTCCTGCAGCGAGATCCTCAACGCGACGGCGCAGCGCCCGTGGGTCGCCTCGCGCACCGCGTCGATCAGTTCCGCGACAAGCCGCACCCGGTTGCCAGGCGATCCGCCGTAGGCGTCGGTGCGGCGGTTGTAGTCGGCAAGGAGAAACTGGTATGGCAGATAGCCCATCCCGGCATAGACGTAGAGGATGTCGAACCCGGCCTGCTCGGCGCGCACGGCGGCCTCGGCATGCCAGCGGATCAGGTCGCGGATATCGCCCCGATCCATCACCCGCGGCCGCGCCGAGGACATGAAGCCGACATGGGTGGCCATCCAGGGCACACCGGAGGGCGAAAGGGGTGCATGCCGCGTCGTCCGGTTCACCGCCGCCGCCCCCCCGTGCCAGAGCTCCACCGCCGCAAGCGCGCCATGGGCATGCACCGCCTCGGTCATCACCGCATGGGCACGGACATCGGCCTCGTCCCAGAGCGAAGCAAAGGGAAACGGGCTGTCGTCCGACGTTGGATGCACCGAACAGGCGCCGGTCGAGACGACGCCCCAGCCGCCTTCGGCTTTCATGCCGCGGAAGGCCGCGCGGACATGCGGGTTGGCATTGGTCATGCCGGACGCGTGAGGCACCTGGAAGAAGCGGTTGGGCGCGGTCTTGGGACCGATCCGGACCGGTTCGAACAGGATGTCGAAACGCGCCTTGCGGGCCATAAGCGCTCCTTGTTGAACTTTCGTATAGTTGCTTGACGCGCGATCCCTGTCAAGCAGCTTTGCGGGCTTCGTCGTGCCTCGCCCCTGGGAACCGCCGTCGAGAGATTGTCGCAGCGGATGCCGGACGAAGATCCGACGGCTACCGGACGCCGGCTGGACGCCGGTTTCCCCTTGCTCCGCCCGGCGCCCGCCATTAAACGGGCAGGCGGAGTGGTGGCCGAGTGGTCGAAGGCACACCCCTGCTAAGGGTGCAGGCGGGAAACCGTCTCGAGGGTTCGAATCCCTTCCACTCCGCCACCGCACCCCGTCTCATTCCCTGTCGCCGATTTCCCGCGGAATTCCCGCGCGATTCCGGGCAGTTACCAATCCCGTCAGAGCAGAGAGACGCACGGTAGCGGGCGGTTCCGCACCAAAACGGCGGGCCGTCTCTCCTGGCCCGAACGCCCGGTGCGCTTTCGCTGTTCCGGCCGGATTTTCAGCGAATTTTCCGAGTTCGCGGCCGTTTTCACCGATTGGCGCCAGGATTCACGCAGCCATTACAATGGCTTGCCCGGACAATTCCCTGCGCGATCGAACAGGGAAGGAATTCGGCCGATCAGGGAAAGAATTGCCCCGAGCAGGGAAACCGCTCAGCGGGCAAAGCCGAGGAGCCGTTCCTGCGCCAACCAGTCGAGCGGAAGCTGGATCGTGGCGAGGCGCTCGAGCGTGAGTTCGGCCGGCTGGGTCCCGTCGAGAATGGCGGCCTGGATGCGCGGCGAGAGACCGGCGAGGTGCAGGATCCGCGCGAGGTAGCGCTCGGCGAGGCGGTGTCAGAGGACCTCGGCTTGCGTCGGGGCAGGGGGCTGACTAGCGTCTTGGGATGACCCAGCGTTCTCCATTCCGCTACTTCAAGACCTCGCCCGAGATGATCCGCCTGGCGGTGATGATGTGCATCCGCTTTCCGCTCTCGCTGCGGAATGTCGAGGACCTGTTGCACGAGCGCGGCATCGACATCAGCCACGAGACAGTGCGGTTCTGGTGGCATCGGTTCGGGCCGATGTTCGCCAGGGAGATCCGCAATCGGCGCGTCCAGGGCATGCGCTCGAGCCGATGGCGTTGGCATCTCGACGAGGTTTTCGTGAAGATCAACGGCGAACTTCATTACCTTTGGCGAGCGGTCGATCATGAAGGTGAGGTGCTCGAGAGCTTCGTCACCAAGAAGCGTGACAAGAAAGCAGCGCTGAAATTCCTCAAGAAATCGCTGAAGCGACACGGCGGCGCCGGTGAACTCGTGACTGACCGGCTGCGCACTTATGGCGCCGCGCTCTGCGAACTCGGCATTCGTGATCGCCAGCAAACCGGCCGGTGGATGAACAACCGGGCGGAGAACTCGCACCAGCCGTTCGGAAGGCGGGAGCGGGCGATGGTCCGCTTCCGGCGGATGCGAACGCTCCAGAAATTCGCATCCGTCCACGCCTCGGTCCACAACCTCTTCAACACGGAACGCAGTCTCCACCCACGAACCAGTTTCGAACGAAACCGCAGTGCCGCTCTTGCCGAGTGGCGTGGTCTCTGCGCGGGATAAGGGACAGCCATCCTGTCCTTGCTGAGACTGGTTCGCATTCGTCTGTCGCCACCACTCGCGGAATGTGCCGTGACGCGTCGGCCAAGTCGTGCCTCCTCCGAGCCGCAACCTTATCTCCGGATCGACGACCGGGGAAGTGACTCTCGATGCTGTTGCTGATCGTCGCCGCGATGTTCGGCGCGAACCAGCCTGCTGAGGACACCACGGCGAAATGGGGCGACGGCTTCGTCGTTCGGGGAGATGCCGACGACCTCGGTGCGGCGCCCGATCCTGTGCCTATCCGTCATTCCGCCCCCCCTCCCCTTGCGCTCCGGGGTCTCGCCGCGGCCCTCGGTCCACCGGATCGACGGCCGGCCCATGTCCTCCGCGTCTCGGCGCAAGGAACATTCACCGAAGCGGACCTTCCTGCGAAACGCCGAAAGCGGTAACGCATCGGGCGGAATCCCGGCAGCGCCGTGTCTTGAATCTGGCCGACTTTAGCGCGCGGGAGGACGAACCGACGCCGGCCGACCCAATTGTCCGCAGCTGGCTCCGTGGACCTGTCCAACAAGACAACTGCATCCAGAGGTGCTTACCGGTCATACTCGCAACCATCTGATTTGACTGACTAACGAGTGAGATGATGCGTAAGGTTGCGAACGTGTTTGATTTTGTTTCCCGATATTTCGGGGATCGACCCGAGGAGTCTTCCGCCGATCGGCCGCGGATGCCGCGCCTTTTGCTCGTGTCGACGGGATTTGTGAACGGGGTTGTCTGTGCCGCTGCATTGCTCGGGGCCAGCGCCGCTGTGGGAAGCGGTTTCGGTGGCTTGTGAGCAGGGCGCCATGGCGGCGCGCTTCCGAGGAGTATGGTGATGATCGGTATCCTGGTTCTGTCGTCGATGTTCGGTTTCGCCATGATGATCGCCTGTCTGTTGTCAGGGATGCCGGTGGCGAACTGCCTGCTGATCTGGCCCCTTGTCGGCACGAGCACGGCAGGGCTGCTCTTCGCCGAGCGGGCCCTCGTGCCGGTCCCGGAGAGGGATCTGTCCCGCCAGGGGCCCCGAGACTGAGGCCGGGCACCAGGTTCCGGCGCCCGCTCGCTGGGATCGAGCCGGCCCCCGTCACCCCACCCCGGGGGTCGCGGAAACGAGGCCCTCGTCCCGCCGCTCGCGCCGCAACACGAGGATGAACACGAGCGCGACGACAGTGAGGTTGGCAACGCCCGCCGCGACCGCGACCGCAAAGGTGAGGTCGTAGGTGCCGGTCATGTCGAAGAAGACGCCGCCGAGATACCCGCCCAGTCCGTGCCCGGCCCAGGCGAAGGCGAGGATGACGCCCGACGCACTTGCCCTGCGGACAGCCGGGGTCAGCGACCGGATCGTCGTGAGGACCCCCGTCATCACGCCCGCATAGCCGAACCCGTAGACCGGCGCGAAGATGTAGAACAGGCTGAGGTCGTCGATCCGGGTGAACACGAAGACGAGCGCCGTCTGCCAGGCCGAGGCGGCCAGATAGGCCTGAACGGCGCCGATCATGTCGGCGAGGCGCCCGAAGGCAACTCGCCCGGCAATTGCGGCCAGCATCATGACGAAGACGACGCTGCCCGCCTCGGGAGCAGGAATCCCGCAGCCCTGGATCAGCGGCACCAGATGCATCAACGGCACCGACATGAGACTACAGCAGCAAAGGACGGCCGCGCTCATCAGGACGACCAGCCACCGGACCGGGATCGGCGGTTCGACCTCGGCGGCAGCCTCTGCGGGGGCTCCTTGGACGGACGGGGGGATGCGGACGAGGAGTGCGAGCGGAACCAGCGTCGCAAGCGCGACGAGGCCGAGCGCCAGCAGCGTGCCCCGCCAGCCGAGCGCCTCGATCAGGATCGCATTGGCAAGCGGGATACCTCCCTGCCCGATCGCCTGTCCGGCCGCGACGATCCCGATGGCAAGCCCCGCGCCCGTACGGAACCAGACGCCGACGAGCGCGAAGAGCGGTGCGAAGAGCGCTCCGCCGCCGAACGCGCCCGTGACGAAGAAGACGGCATAGAGTTGCCAGAGTTCCCGCGCCGCGGAGGCCACGATCATGCCGAGTGCCGTGACCGTCGCCCCGAAGAGCACCACGCGCCGTATGTCAAGCCGGTCGGCGGCGAAGCCCATCACGATCCCGCCAAGCGCGATGCCCATCAGCCCCGCGGTATTGATGAAGGCGATGGCCCCCCGCCCCCAGCCGAATTCGTCCTCGAGCGGGGTGAAGAATGCGGAGAGTCCGTTGACGAGTTGCCCCATCGCGACCGCGAGCATCGCCGCGGCGATCGCCACGATGATCCAGCGGTAGCGTGAAGGGGCGTCGGTTGTCCGGGTCATCGTGCGTTCCTTTCCGGAGGGGGCTTCATGCGGCTGCGGGCTTGCGGGGATGCACCCAGCCCGGCAGGAAGCGGCGGGCGCTCGGGATGCCGGCATCACGGACGGGGATGCCGGCTGCCGTCAGGCGTTTCTGCAACGCGCCACTGTCGAAGGCGTCGAGCGTCTCGCTGGCGCCGCCGATGTAGTCGCCGGCGACGAAGATCTGCGGGATGGTCGCCGCGCCGGTCCTCCGGGCGAGCGCCCGGCGCACTTCGCCGCCCCAGTCGTTCTCGCGGTAATCCGGCGCGTCGAGATCGACGGAGCGATAGGGAATGCCCGCGGCCGCAAAGAGCTTGCGGACGGACCAGGAGAACTCGCACCATTCAAGCGCGAACATCACCACCGGCTGGTTCCGTTCGGCGAGAACCTCTGCGACATGGTCAATCGCCTTGACCGAAGGATCGGGGGCCGAGGCGGCCGTCGCAGCGGGTGCGGGTGCCGCGGCGGCATCGAAGCGGAAGCGCCGAGTCGAGGCGGCGATGGCGCTTTCCTCCTCGTTCATCGCTTCCCCGATGTCGGCGAAGAGCGGCGTCGAAAGGTAGCGTTCGCCGGTATCGGGCAACATCGCGAGTATGCGCGATCCCTTCGGCGCGCGTCGCGCGACCTCGAGTGCGGCGGCGAAGGTCGCCCCGCCGGAAGTTCCGCAAAGGATGCCCTCGTGCCGTGCAAGCGCGCGCGCGGCTTCAAGCGCCGCATCGCCCTGCACTGGCTGGATCTCGTCGATATGGCCGGCCGCGACGACGTCGGCCGCGAGCCGGGGGATGAAGTCGGGTGTCCAGCCCTGCATTAGGTGCGGGCGGAAGGCGGGATGGCTGGCCGCGGGGCTGCCGTCCTCGGCAAAGACCTGGGCGATCCCCGAGCCGAGGAGCGGCGAGTTGTCCGGTTCGGCGGCAATGATCCGCGTCGCGGGGCTTTCGGCCTTCAGGACGCGGGCGACACCCTTCATCGTGCCGCCGGTACCGAACCCTGAAACCCAGTAATCGAGCGGCACGTCTGCGAACTCTTCGAGGATCTCTCGCGCGGTTGTGCGGGAATGGATATCCGGCCCGGCCTCGTTCTCGAACTGACGGGCAAGGAACCAGCCGTGTTGCTCGGCCAGCTCCCGGGCTTTGGCGAGCATGCCGGAGCCCTTTTCGGATGCAGGCGTCAGGATGACCCGCGCGCCCAGGAAGCGCATCAGCTTGCGCCGCTCGACCGAGAAGCTCTCGGCCATTGTCACGACGAGAGGATACCCCTTGGCGGCGCAGACCATGGCAAGACCGATCCCGGTATTGCCGGAGGTCGCCTCGATCACCGTCTGGCCCGGCTTCAGCGAGCCGTCGCGTTCGGCCGCCTCGATGATGCCGAGGGCGAGCCGGTCCTTCACCGAACCCATCGGGTTGAAAGCCTCGAGCTTCACGAAAACCTCGACGCCTTCGGGCGCGAGCTTGTTGATCCGCACGATCGGCGTGTTGCCGATGGTACCGAGGATGGACTGATGTGTGTCTTTCATCGGGGGAATCCTTCAGTTGCTGGGGAGAACGCCGCGGACGTGGTGCGCTTCGGCCCGGGAGCCGGTGCGCGCCACCGCGAATTCTCGATGGAACCGCTTCACGCCGCGTCGCGGCCAGCGGCAGTACGGCCCGACGAACTCGGGCTTTGGTCGTACGATCCGGATGGTCGCGATGGTCGCGCGGTGCATTGGGGGAACTCCTCTTGGTCGGGCACCGGGTCGACCCGGCGGCACCCGACGTCCGGGTGTGGCGTCACCTTGCAGCCCTGCCGTTTCAGGGTGTTGTCGCGCCGGGCTGCCGCGTGTTTCAATTGTTTCAAGGCGGCCAGGCCGCACGGCACACGAGCCGCTGACACGCGCGGCACTGTCATGCGGCCTGGCCGACCACCCCGCTCAGCCCGGCGATCCAGTCCTGATTGGCCTTCATCACCTTGTTGAGCTTGCGGTGCAGGTCCTGGACGCCTTCCATGGACCAATCGAGCCCCGCGATCCGGTCCGTCAGGTCGAAGACGTCAAATGACAGCCGGTCGCGCAGTGCCGTGTATTCGGAAAGGTTGCCCGTCGTGATCGCGTCGGCGAGGTTTTCGGCATCCCTGAGGGCGTCGGTGATGCCGTGGGCGGTAAGCGGATCCCGGAAGTAGCCGGCGTCGCCCACCAGGGCCCAGCCCTCTCCCGTTGCTTGGCGCAGGTACCCGCGCGCCCCGGCGAAAGTGACCGGCCCTTCCGCAGGCGTCGTACCTTCGATCTCGGCGGCGAGCATCGGCAGGTGGCGCGCGATGAGCGCGCCCTGCGACGCGGTGCCAGCCGCGCGGGCTTCGGTCAGAACGCCCGGCGGCACCGCCACGAACACGCAGGAAAGCCCGTCGTTGGTCGGAATGATCCCGCCCGCGGCCCCGTGCGCGAAATGCCAGCGATACCCGTCGTAGGGAATTCCGTGCATGTAGCTGTATATGCAGCCGATGCTGTGTCGGGCCTGGCGGGTCACGGGTGCGGCGACGTGACGCGCGACCGCGGACCGGCGGCCGTCGGCTCCGATCACGATACCGGCGCGGACCTCCTCGACCGGGCCGCGCGCTGACCGGAGCCTGATGCCCCTCACACGCCCGGCCTCGTCGGCGACGAGCCCGGCGCAGCCGGTCGCGTACCGGAATTCGGCCCCCGACGCGCCCGCCGCTTCAGCGAGCGTCGCGTCGAGAAGCCGACGGCGCGGCGCGAAAAGCGCATCGACCCCATGTTCGGGCCTTATGTCGACGTCGACGACGGCGTGGCCGTCGTAGATGAAGCTCGTGCGCCGGACGGGTGGCGTTCCGGCGCGGACGATCTCATCGAGCACTCCCCACTTCCTGAGCTGCATCACCACGCCGCGCATCAGCGCATGGGTGGACATCGTGTCGGTGCCCGGCTGGTCGTGGTCGACGACGAGCACTCTAGCCCCGTGCGCCGAAAGAAGGAGAGCGGTCGCGGCGCCGGCACAGCGGGCGCCGACGATCACGGCGTCGTAGGACTTCGTTGTTCCAGTGCTCATTGGGCGGTTCCTTCAGGCAACCCGCGTGGCTGCGGTATCGAGGTGGAGTGCGACCGAGGCCGCGATCGACTCGGCGTCGCGGCCGAGGCCATGGATGAAGGCGGAACTGCGGTGCCGCATGAACGGGAGGCCGAGCGTGAAGAGCCCGGCGACGGGGGTGTGCCCTCCGTCGCTGATGATCTCTCCGGCCCCGTCAAGGGCCGGAACCCGCAGCCAGGGGTAGGCGCGGGAATAACCCGTCGCCCAGATCACGGTCCCGATCGCGTCGGTGGCGATCCTGTCCCCGGCGAAAGCCTCGACCGGCGGTACGCGGGCCTCCCAGGCTTCATCCTCGGTCGGGGTGGCGAGCCCTGTCACCTCGATGTGCCGGTCGGCGACCGCAAGGAGCTTCCGCCGCCGCACCTCGGCAGCCGCGCATTCCATTGCAAGCGAGGGCGCGAAGCGGATCCGGTCCCCGTCGGTGCCCATGGCCCGTCCGGCGACTGCAACCCCCTGGGCGGCCAGCGTGACGAGGCCGATCTCGCGGTTGTCCGAATGGCCCACGAGTTGCAGCGAGGGAAGCGCGGCGGGGCGCGCGCTGCCACGGGCTCGGGGCTCGTGCAGAAATCCGCTGCGATGGAGCCAGTGGAACAGATCCCGCCCCCGATACCGGCGCGGTGCACGCACATGCCGGCCGACCGACAGGATGACCTCCCGGCCGCTCCCCCGCAGGTCGGCGGCGATCTGGACCCCGGTTGCCGAGGCGCCGACGACGAGGACGCGCCCCGCCGGCAGATCCCCCGGCCCGCGGTACTGCGCGGGCGTGACCTGTTGCAGCCTGCCGGGCAGGTCGCGGGACCAGGCCGGGACTGCCGCGTGGTCGCAGGCGCCCGTCGCCACGACGATGGCCCGGCATTGCCATTCGCCAAGCGTCGCAAG
The DNA here is from genome assembly GCF_041919395.1 of Albidovulum sp. Lineage (NCBI taxonomy): Bacteria > Pseudomonadati > Pseudomonadota > Alphaproteobacteria > Rhodobacterales > Paracoccaceae > Albidovulum > Albidovulum sp. Next base: position 17,432 of record NZ_JAYRTX010000036.1, on the reverse strand, counting down.
GACGCGGAAGCCGGATCCGCTCTCGGTTACCGAGCGAACCGCACAGCCGGTAATCACCGGGGCCGCAGTTTCGGCCCGATAGCGGTCGAGGAACGCGGCAAATCCGGCTGCCGGCATGAAGTCGTCGCCCGCGCCATCAGGCACGAGGCCCGGAAGGCCATTCATCCAGGTGGGCGTCAGCAGGTTGAGCCCTGGCCAGCGTTCGGAATGCCAGCGTTCGCCGACCCCGCCCCGTTCGATTACCACATGCGCGATGCCCCGCAGGCTCAGGGACCGGCTCATCGCAAGGCCCGCCGGCCCCGCGCCCACGACGATGACATCCGTACGCGCGGACATGATTTCCACCTCGATTCAATTGGTCGGCCGCAACCAGGCGGGGCGGTGTTTCAGCCCGTCGACGGGAAGCGGACGATAAGGTTTCAGTTGTTTCCGACACCGATTGGCGGAAAAGAGACGCCCGCAGCCGACAGGGCTGCGGGCGCAGGCCCAAGCGCCGGAGTGGACGCCGTCAGGCCGCGATGCCGGGGGCGCGTTCCTCGTGCTCGTCATAGCGCTCGAACGGGACGAGGGAGTTCTGCATCCACCATTGGGCAGAAGCGTCAACGTCGGCCTTTCGGGTGGCGACGTCGAATCCGTTGCCATAGCTCTTCGGCTGCGGGGACTTGAACAGGGATTTCATCGACAGTCCTTTCATCGGATCAAGGGAAGGTGGCGGGCGGACCGACCGCCCGCGACCGCGTCAGCCGGCGATCGCCGCGATGGTGACGGGCACACCGTTCGTGAGCACGTCGAACACTGCCGAGCGCGCCACCGATTGCTGCACGATCTGCTCGAGCACCTCGTCCGGGGCGTCACCCTTGATCCTGAAGGTCGCACGCACGCCCGAGAAACCGTTGCGCGCCGACTTGTCGAGCCCGAAGATGCCATTAAGGTTGATGTCGCCCTCGATCGTCGTCTCGACGGAGTGGAGCTTCACCTGGCGGATGGACGCGATGTTGCCGATGCCGGCGGTGATGCAGGCCGACAGGCCGGCCAGCAGCATCTCGACCGGGGTCACACCGTTGTCAGCGCCGCAGAGCACCTCGGTGTGGTCCCCGTCGATCGTGTGCTTCTGCCGGTGCTCCTGCTCTGCCATGGCGCCGTAGTAGTCGGAGAACGCGATCCGGGAATGGGTGCCAGAAAGCCATTCGCCCTTCGCGCGGAAGGTGAAACGGGCGATGTCGGGCTGCTGGCCGACGACGCCGAGCGTCGCGACAAGCGTCGGGACATCGACGCCGTTGATCGCGACCTTGGCGGGTTTTTCCAGAGTTGCGGTGGTCATGTGAGGTGTCCTTTCCTGTGGAACGTTGCGCGGACGATCCGTCGTCCGATGGAAGGTCACCTAGCCCGGCCCCGTTTCACCGCCATTTCGCGCCATGTTTCAATGGTTTCGATGGTCGCCGGCAGCAAAACGAAAAAGCGCCGCGGCACTGCGCGGCGCTTCTTTCGTTCCCTTCCGGCGGGTCGTCGTCGCTTGCCTGGCAAAGCCGGTCTCGCCGCTTTCCCGCTGCGTCAGGCGGGATCGTAGACATAGCCTATGCCTCGCACGGTGCGGATCACCTCCGGCTTCTTGGGGTTCACCTCGATCTTCTTTCGGATGCGCGAGATGCGGATGTCGATCGACCGATCGAACGGATCCCAGGAGCGGTCGTGCGCCCCTTCGAGGATCTGGTCACGGTTCAGCACCCTTCCGCGGTTCAATGCGAAGAGCTTGAGCAACTGGTACTCCATCGCCGTCAGAGGGATTTCGGTTCCGTCGGCATCGATCAGCCTTGCCGAGTCGAGGTGGAGGCAGGCCTTGCCGAACGGAAACCGCGGGCTCTCGGACGGCGCCCCCGCAGTGGCGGCCCCGGTCACGCCCGCCGCGATGCAGGCCAGCAGGCTGCGGACCAGCCACTCTGCGCCGACCACCGCGTCATCGAGGCGAGTTTCCTCTGGCGCCTGGTTGCGCTGGTGACCGGGCATCTTGCGAACGGAAGTCGAGACTCGGTTTGCGGGATACGCCCGGTTCGCCGGGCCGGTGGCCGCGCGCTGTGGCCGGGAAGCCAGGCTCGGTCTGGCAGCACTGGCGATCATCGACAGCACCGCCGAAAGGTCCACCGCCGGAACCGGTACAGCGCTGTTTGGGTCGAAGGATGAAGGAAGGGCCGTCATGATGGTCTCTCCTTGATTGTCCTGTTCTGGGTTTTCGAAGTTTGCGCTGGGGGTGATGGGGCGGCCGGGGTGCCGGACGCTCGCCCCCTGCCTACTCAGCGGCGACTGGCCGCTTGCCCCTGCGACGACGAGTGTTCGCGAAGCGCGGACTCGATCGAGCCGCGGATGAAGCCGATGTCACGCAGGCTGTGATCACTGAACTTGTCGAGTTCGTACGCCGTCATCCGGATCGCGCGGGCTTCGGCACGCGCGGCATGGCGCATCCGGAGACGGGCGACGAAAGCCGTCGCCCAGGCACGCAGTCTGCTGGCGCGCGCACTCACCTGCGCCCCACCCGCGGCTCGCACCGCGAGCGGCTCCGCACGATGGCTCGTCGTCGCTTCAGCGTTCATGCGCCGACGGGAAGCTGGCCGACGACCGTCCGGATCCTGCCGAAGGTCTTCGCCTTGCGAAGGCAGGCGCACCTGGATGGGTCCGCCGTGGTCTTCCCGAAGAATGGATGTCTCAATAAGATTCATGTCAAATCCCAATCTGTTGTCGTTCAAACCGGTCTGGTCGCTGGCGATCGCGAGAATTCGCGACCCTCGCCCCAAAAAAACCGGGGCGACAAGACCTCATTCGCGCGGGCTGCCAGGACCCGTCGCCGCCACGAAGGGAATGCGAGCCACCGACGGACGCCGGCGGCTCCACGGCAAGGGGAACGAATAAATGTCCTGGAGCTCAGATAACCTTCATGATGTCACTTCAACTATGCATTGCGGCACGTGCCTGGCCGGGTCGCCGGTTCCGCGCCAGATCGTCGCGCCCGATATCGAACTGATCCCCGGGTCGTCGGTGAAGGATCAATTCGCAAGGCATTTCTGCTGGAAAGCCCTGAAATTCTCCAACGAATTGTTCGTATGCGCACGATAAGGGTTGCTAATGGGCGCCGGGCGTCATGGACGCTTCGCCCAGACAGACTCGGCTTCGGGCGGCGCAGGGGTGACGGCTAGCGTCCGAGCATGGCCATACCCGGACCTTTCAAGGCGCCCGGAAAGGCCCCGGCATCTTCCGCCTGACGGCTGTGCCCAACGGCAGATCTTCGGTGTAGATCCGCACGGTGGAGGGCCCGCTGTACGCGCGCGGTGTCGCGGTCGGCCCCTTACCCGCCCCAGGTGTCCGACAGGGTGAAGCCCTGCGGAAAGGGGTCCGTCGGGTCGAGCCCGATCTGGCTGAGGCCGTAGATCCAGCACTGGCCCGACACGCGATTGCGCGTGGCGGCATAGGGCCCGATCCTGGTTTCCTCGACGAACTCGGTCACGAACTCGCCGCCGATGATGGAGCGGGAGACGACCATATCCCCCGGCTTCGCCCGCCCCCGCGCATGGCGGGCGGCCATGTTGGAATTCGACCCCGTGCCACAAGGCGAGCGATCCGCGCGGCCGGGGCGCAGGGTGGTGCAGGTGCGCAAGCCGCCGTCCGGTTCGTCACTTTTGAACATGACATAGGCAAGGCCATCCAGCGCAGGCGTGGTCGGGTGCGGTGCGGGTTCCTGCGCGGCGATCAGGTTGCGCAGGGCGACCCCGACGGTGGCCAAGTGGCGGGCGTTCTCCGGCGCGATGGTCAGGCCGATCTGATCGACATCCACCAGCGCATAGAACACCCCGCCAAAGCACAGGTCATAGCGGACCTTGCCCCATTCGGCCGTTTCGATCACCGCATCCTGTTTCGCGACGAAGGCGGGCGGCATGTCCAGCGTCACCTTCACCACCTTGCCGTCCTTACAGGCGGCGGTGGCCCTCACCAGCCCTGCGGCGGTGTCGAAGGTGACCGTGCTCACCGGCTCCTCCATCGCGATCATGCCGGTTTCCAGTAGCGCCGTCGTCGCGCACATGGCGTTGGACCCGGACATCGCATGAGCCTGATCGGGTTGCAGGATGATCAGCCCCACGTCCGCCGCCGGATCGCACGCAGGGACCAGCAGGCAGAACGACCCCGCCGGGGCAGAGCGGGGTTCGGAACAGAGCATCCGGCGCAGGCTGTCGTCGACCCGGTTCAGATGGTCGAGCTTCTCGGCCATGGTCGCGCCGGGGATGTTCAGGACGCCGCCGGTGATCACGCGGCCGATCTCGCCCGCGCAGTGCACATCCACAGTCTGGACGGTCCGACTCCAGCGCATGACCCTGTTTCCTTTCCCCTAGCACACCGCCTGCGCGCCCGTGATCTCGACCAGCGAGCCGCACATGTAGGCGGCCTCGTCCGAGGCAAGAAAGGCGATCAGTGCGGCCACCTCTTCGGGCCGACCAATGCGGCCATAGGGCACCAGCCTGTCAAGGTCGGCGATCGTGCGCCCCGACAGACGGACACCTGCCTCCAGCATCGGCGTATGGATTTCGCCGGGGCACACGGCGTTCACGCGGATCTTCTGGGGTGCATAGTCGCGGGCAAGGTTCTGGGTAAAGCTGGCCACTGCGGCCTTGGTCACATTGTAGGCAATGTGGTTCGGCGCGGGGTGAAGCCCCCATTGCGAGGCGGTGTTGACGATGGCACCGCCGCCCTGCGCGATCATGGGCGGCAATGCCGCCTGGCACAGGTGGAACATCGCATCCAGGTTGACCGCAAAGGACAGGTCCCAGTCCTCGGGCGCCAGCGACAGCAAGGGGCCGCGCCGGTTGATGCCGGCATTGTTGCACAGCACGTCGATGCGGCCCTCTTGCGCAAGCGTATCCGCGATGATCGCCCTGCAGCCGTCGACCTTCGAGATGTCGGAGACGACCCCCCGGGCCCGCCCGCCCGCGACCTGCACCGCCGACGCCGTCGCCGCAACACCCTCGGCGTTCACATCCGTCACCACGACCCGCGCCCCTTCTGACGCAAATCGTTGTACGATGGCGGCACCTATGCCCCCGGCCGCCCCCGTGACCACGACCACCTTGTCCTGAAAGCGCATCCCGAGCTCCTAGCGCAGATAGCTGCCGCCGTTGACATCCAGCACCGCCCCGTTCAACGAAATCTGGTCGGGACGGCAGACGAAGGCGACCAGATCGCCAATCTCGCCGGTGGTAGCCATGGCTCCGACGGGAATGCCGGCCAGAGCCGCGGCCGGGCCGTGTTGGGCGACGTAGGCCTCGGCCATGCCGGTGCGTACCCAGCCGGGCGCAAGGGCGACGGTGACGATGCCTTCGTGCCCGTGGCTTTGGGCCAGCGACTTGGTCAGATTGATCAGCGCGGCTTTCGTGGCCCCATAGGCCATGGCGTTCGACGCATAGCCGCGCTGCCCAGCCCGGCTGGCCATGTTGACGATCCGCCCGCCGCCATTGGCCCGAAAGTGCAGCACCGCGCTGCGGCACAGATCGACCGCCGCAAGGAAGTTCACCCGGAACTCGCGGTTCCACACGGCCTGCCAGTCCGGCAAGGCGGCCTCCAGCGGCACTTCGCTGCGGATGCCGGCGTTGTTGACCAGACCGGTGATCCGCCCCGCCGCCTCTTCGGCCGACTGCCAAAGCGCAGTGGCGCCGTGCGGGTCGGCCAGATCGGCGCAAAGGCACCAACCCCGCCCGCCCAAGGCGTCCAGCAGCGATTCGGCGGCATCGCGGCTGCGGCCATAATGGATAACCACGCGCGCGCCCTGCCCAACCAGCGCGGTGCAGATAGCCCGGCCGATGTCACCCGTCGCTCCGGTGACAAGAATCGTCTGGCCGTCCAGCGTCATGGTTCCCCCCTAGAATCTGTCCACCCGATAGGGCGCAAGATCGACCGACGGTGTCGCGCCGGAGATCAGTTCGCCCATCAGACGCGCCGTCGTCGCGGCATAGGTGAGCCCGAGATGGCCGTGTCCGGTGGCATAGAATACCCCCTTCGTGCGGGCCGAGGCCGAGAGGATCGGCACCGTATCGGGCAGCGCCGGGCGGTGGCCCATCCACTCGGTGAACTCCTCGCAGCGCAGGGCTGGCAAAGCCTCCTTCGCGCGCTTCACCGTGATCTTCGCGCGGCGGTAGTCGGGCGGCGCATCGAGCCCCGCCATCTCCACCGTGCCGCCGACACGGACGCCGCCCGCCGTGGGGGTGACCATGAAGGCGCGGGCGGGCCAGATGATCGAATGGCGCATGGAAATTCCGGGCGCCATGATCTGGGTGTGATAGCCGCGCTCGGTCTCCAGGGGGATCGGCTCGCCAAGGTCCTTTGCCAGCCGTGCCGAGAAGGCCCCGGCCGCGATCACCACCTCGTCGGCGGCGAGGCGGCGGCCGTCCCTCAGCACCACCTCGCGGATACCTTCGCCGCGAACGAAGCGCGTCACCTCGCCTTTCTCGATCCGCCCGCCCATCGCGGTGAAACGGTCGGCCAGCGCAAGGACGAGCCGGTAGGGGTCCTTCACCGAGCGGTTCTGCGGGAAGAGCACGGCAAGGCCGATCCTGTCGGAGAGTTCCGGCTCAAGCGCCCGGATCGCCTGCCGCCCGAGGACCTCGTGCGGGAAGCCAAAACGCTCGAGGACCCCGATATGGTCGCGGTCGGCCTTGAACTCGGCCTCGTCCGTGTAGAGCGAGAGGCAGCCTTCCTCGGTGATCTCGCCTTCAAGCCCCGTCTCGCGCAAGAGGTCCAGCGTGTCGTCGAGCGACCGGGCGCAGAGGGCGGCGCCCTGTGCTTCGAGGTCGCGCAGCTTGGACGGGCGCGAGGCCGCGATGAAGCGCAGGAACCACGGGACGAGTTTCGGCATGTAGCCGGGACGGATCCGGACCGGGCCTTCGGGGTCCAGCATCCAGCCGGGGATTTGCCGCCAGACGGAGGGGCGCGAGGCCGGCATGAACTCCGTCACGGCGATGCTGGCCATGTTGCCGAAGGAGGCACCCCGCCCCGGCGCGTCGCGGTCGATCAGAACGACCTGTCGTCCGCGCTTCTGGAGATCATGGGCAATGGCGGTGCCGATGATGCCCGCGCCGATGACGATGGTGGTCATGCTGCTCTCCCGGCGGATGATCCGGGCGGCCTTTCGCCACCCGGAATGCGGATCATTTCCAGTTGAGGATCGGCTGCATCGCCGCCGCGAACTCGGCCTTCTCCGCATCGGTCAGCGGGCCGAAGGGCATGCGGCATTCGCCGACCGGATTGCCCTGCAGTTCGCAGCCGTATTTCAGCTTCTGCACGAACTTGCCCGATTCCAGCACGTTCATCGCCGGCCAGACCGCCTGCATGATCGCCTTCGCACGGGCATGGTCGCCCTTGCGGAAGGCGGCATCCATCTCGCAGACGGGTTTCGCCATGCAGTTGGCCGGCCCGCAGATCCAGCTGTCGGCGCCCCAGTGCATGAAGTCCCAGGCGATGTCGTCCGAGCCGGAGACAAGCTGGATACGGCCGGCATAGCGCGTTGCGATACCGATGGCGCGCTGCAGGACGCCCGAGGATTCCTTGATGGCGATGATCCGGGGATTGTCGGCAAGGGCGTCGAGCGCCTCGTACTCGATCTCGACCCCGTCCTTGCCGGGATAGGAGTAGAGCACGATGTTCATGTCGGTCGCGTCGATCACCGCGTTGAAATGGCGGACGATCTCGGCCTGTGTCGGCTTGGTGTAGAAGGGCACGGCCAGAAGGACGGCGTGATAGCCCATCGCCTTGGCGCGCAGCGTGTTGGCGATCACCCCGGCGGTCGAGGGCGCGTTGGTCCCGGCGATCAGCGTCTCGCCCGGACGCGCGGACTCCTTGACGAAGCGCAGGACGGAATCGCGTTCGTCATCGCTCATCAGGTTGTATTCGCCCGACGATCCGCAGGGAACCCACCCCGAAACGCCCGCTGCGCGCAGGGCCAGAAGGTGCCTTTCGAAAGCGGCGAAGTCGATCTGGCCCTTGCCGTCAAAGGGGGTGACGAGCGCAGGCATGACGCCAGAGAGTTTCAGCATGTGTGAATCCTTTCCTCGTGCTGTCGGACAGCGGGTCTCCAGGGCATCTGCCGCTCGATCCGTGTGACGCACCCTTCCCGCTGGGATGCAATGACGAAGCCGACCGGTGCCACGACCGCCAGCGCGACATCCGACCGCATGGTCTGCGCGATGCTCTGGCCGGCGAACATGCGCTTCACCATCCCGACAGCCGTTGTGATCGCCCGTCCTTCGCAAGGCTGGAGCGCGCTCGACGGACCTGCCGGCATGATGGCGGACAGCTTCCCGGTCCCGTTCGCGAACATTCGGCCCCCCATCCCTGCGCCTTGTCGGCCAACTCGCGCCGGTCCCTGATTCCGGTGCCGGAGCGGTGTCGACCTCGCCATTCATGCCGACAGCGTGACGACAAGTCAATAGATCATAATCTGTGTCGACACGAATTGGTGGCCGCGCTACTCTCTGCCCAAAGGTTCCGGAGATGCAGCCATGGAAGACGAGCAGGAAATCAGGCGTGTCCGTGGCGCAGGGTCACGCCTGGCATACGAGACGATCCACGACGAGATTCTGTCCCTCGCCCTCGCGCCTGGGCAACTCCTCGACGAAACGACGCTGGCCGAACGATTCGGAATGTCGCGCTCGCCCGTCCGCGAGGCGTTGATCCGGCTAGCGGGCGAGGATCTGGTGGTGATGCTGCCCAACCGGTCCACCATCGTGGCCCCGATCGAGATCACGAGCTTCCCGAAATATGTCGAGGCGCTCGACATCGCGCAGCGCATGAACACGCGGCTTGCGGCGGAACTGCGGACAGACGCCGACCTGAAGGCCATCGCCGAGCGTCAGCGCGCCTTCGAACGTGCCGTGAAATCCGGCAAGCACCTGCCGATGTCAGAGACCAACAAGCAGTTTCACATGGCCATCGCCGCCGCAGGCCGGAACTCCTACCTGGCGGCCTTCTACCAGCGGCTGCTCGATCACGGCCGACGGATGCTCCACCTTCATTTCGACTACCTGGAGCGCACCCATGACGGCTATCTTCTCACCGACGAGCATGACGAAATGCTCGAGGCGATCCGGGTGCGGGACGTGGAACGCGCCGACGCCCTCGCCCATGCCCACACACGTCAGTTCCGCGACAGCTTCATCGGCTTCATGAAGGAGACCTATCTGACCGCCGTTCCGCTGTCGGCGCCCGGCGCCGCGACGTGAGCCCGAGGGTCCCGGGCACCGTCCGGCATCCGGTGCCGCGGGTGCTCCATCTCGATCGGATGCAACAGCCGGTTTTCGCAAGAGCTTGCCTTTCGCCAGACGGGTCCTCGCGGTCGCGTCCCGAGGCCCGGGGACTCGGATCCCGATCGCCGCGACGCGAACCCTGCGAGCGTTTGTGCGGGTCGGAAGTAGCGCGATCGCCCGCCGCTCGATGATGGCAGCATGGCTCGGATTCCCGCGTGGCCGTCCGAAAGGGCCGCTCCGCGATTGCAGGCGGCGATGGCAGTTGCCAGATTTTGACTGACCTGTTAATCAATATTTAACAAACGACCCTGAGGGATGAGCCATGCGCCGCGCCATGCAACGCCAACGCACCGCGCCGGAAGCCGCGGCACCGCAGCCTCGTGGTACCCACGCGGCTTCCAGCCGACCCTATGACACGATCGCCCCCACGGACGCGGAGCGAATTGTCGATGCCGCCCTGACGCTTCTTGCCGAGATCGGCCTGCGCTTCGAGCCGGGGACCGAAGCGGAGGCCCTGCTGACGCAAGCCGGATGCACCGTCACCCCTGACGGCGTGGTGCGGATGCCTGCGTTTGTCGTCAGGAGGGCGCTCGCGACAGTGGCAAAGTCGGTCCGGCTGTGGAGCCGCGACGCGACGCGGGCCATCGACATCGACGCGCACCACACCTGGTTCATGCCCGGCATGACCTGCATCAAGGTCTACGACGAGGTCACCGGCGAGCCGCGCGACAGCACGCGCGCGGACCTAGCCACGATCACCCGCATCGCCGACGGGCTCGACAACATCGACGCGGTCTGCGTGGCCTGCAAGGACGTACCGAATTCGACCCTCCGCGGCGAGATCGGCGAGTTCCTCTGCATGATGGAGAACACGACCAAGCCGCTTGAATACCTCTGCGAATGGACCCGCTCGCTGGAGGCCGCGATCGAGATGGCCGCGGCGCTCAGGGGCGGGCGTGCGGAACTGGCCGAAAAGCCCTATTTCCTGCACATCGTCACCCCCTTGCCCCTCTGCTACGCCGCGGGGCATGTCGAGCAGATCATGATTGCCGCGCGCGCCGGCGTGCCGCTCAGCGTGGGCACGATTGCCATCGGCGGAGCCTCGACGCCGATCACCACGGCTGGCACGGTCGTCCAGTGCCTCGCCACCGATTTCGCGGGCATGGTTCTCGGCCAGGCGGCGCGCGAGGGCGCCTTCTGCATTGGTTCCACCAACCCCTACTTCATGGAGCCGGCGACGGGCGGCATCGGCAACCTGCCGCAGACGATGCTGGCCGAGCAACTCATCTGCCAGGTGCGTCGGCACCTGGGTCTGCCGTCCCTGACCGGACTCGGCGGCGAGGCGCGGTCGCGCCGCTTCGGCCAGGACGCGGTTTTCGAGATCGCCACCATGATGGGCCAGATCTATCACACCCGGCCGGCGACCTGCGACTATCTCGGATCGCTCGATCAGGGGATTACCTATTCGCTGCACGCGCTCCTGCTCTGCGACGATTATGCCGGGATGCTGCGCACCCTCTGGGCGGGGACCGAGGTCAGCGACGACACGCTGGCGCTCGATCTGCTGCGCGAGATCGGCCTGACGGGTACCGTCCTTGGTCACGAGCATACCGCGAGGCATTGCCGCACGAACCTCTGGGCGAGCCGCTATTTCGGTGGCAAGGAGCCCCTGTCCACGACCGACCGGCCCGACGAGACCCTCCTTCAGCGCATCGACCGCGACCTGAGGCAGCGACTGACGGCGCCGGGACCGGAACCGCTTCCCGAGGCCCTGCTCACCCGGCTGCGGCTGATCCGTGACGATCATGCGGCAATCTAGGATGGCAACCAGATGACCCGGGATCACCGCTTCGACATCCTGTTCGAGCCGGTGCGGATCGGCCCCGTCACCGCGCCGAACCGCTTCTACCAGGTGCCGCATTGCACCGGCATGGGCAACCTCCACCCGCACACGCTCGCGGCCATGCGGGGCGTCAAGGCCGAGGGCGGCTGGGGCGTGGTGAACACCGAATACTGCTCGATCCATCCCACATCGGACGACACGCACGCGCCCTATGCCTCGCTCTGGGACGACGGCGACGTGCGAAACCACGCCGCCATGACCGAGGCGGTCCATGCGCATGGCGCGCTTGCCGGAGTGGAGCTCTGGCACGGCGGTCAGCGGTCGTCCAACGCGCTCAGCCGCGAGGCGCCGCTCGGGCCGGACAGCATGATGGCCGAGCGCAATCCCTGGCAGTGCCAGCGGATGGACCGGCAGGACATCGCGAACCTGCGCGACTGGCACCGGGCGGCGGCGCGGCGTGCTCTCGCGGCCGGGTTCGACCTCGTCTATGTCTATGCCGCGCACACCTATCTTCTGACCCAGTTCCTCGACTCCACGACCAACCGGCGGAAGGACGCATACGGCGGCGATGCGGCGGGTCGGGCGCGGCTCTATCTCGATCTCGTGGAGGAAACCCGGGAGGTTCTTGGCGATCGCGCGGCGCTTGCCACGCGGATCGAGGTCTATGACGAGGCGGGCGCAGGCCGCGAGGAACGGTCGGAGCTTCTGGCGCGGGTGGCACCCCTTGTCGACCTCTTCGACGTGACGGTGCCCGACTACGGGCAGGAGATGGGCCCCTCGCGCTTTGTCAGGGAGGCGGCACTGGAGAGCCATGTGGCCCATGTCCGGGCAGTGACCGGCAAGCCCGTGGTCAGCGTCGGCCGCTTCACCAGCCCCGAGACGATGCTGGGCCAGGTCCGCCGCGGGATCCTCGACCTCGTCGGCGCCGCGCGCCCCTCGATCGCCGATCCGTTCCTGCCGGCGAAGATTCGCGAGGGGCGACTCGAGGACATCCGCGAATGTATCGGCTGCAACATCTGCTATGCGCACGACTGGCTGGGAGCCCCGATCCGCTGCACCCAGAACCCGACGATGGGCGAGGAATGGCGGCGGGGCTGGCACCCGGAGAAGGCTCCCGCGGTGGTGGGCCGTGCCGATCCGGTGCTGGTCGTCGGTGCCGGGCCAGCGGGGCTCGAGGCCGCGCTGACGCTCGGCCGGCGCGGCGTGCCGGTGATGCTCGCCGAGGCGGCGGACGAACCGGGCGGGCGCGTGACGTTGGAATCCTCTCTGCCGGGTCTTTCGGAATGGGCGCGGGTCCGGGACTGGCGTGTCCACCAGATCGGCAAGCTCAGGAATGTCGAACTCTACCGAGCCTCCGAGATGGACCGCGCCGCGGTAATGGAGACAGGTGCGCGGCACGTCCTCGTCGCCACCGGCAGTCTCTGGCGGGCCGACGGGCGGGGCCGCAGTCATCCGGCCGGGGTGGCAAGCTTCGCTGACCCCCGCACGATGACGCCCGACCATATCCTGCGCGGCGCGCGGCCGAAGGGCCCGGTCGTGATCTTCGACGACGAGGAGTATCACCTCGCTTCAGCGCTCGCCGACAGGCTGGCGGGCGAAGGTCTGGACGTAACCTACGTCACGCCCGGCAAGGTTGCGGCGGAATGGTCGATCTTTACCACGGAACAGGCGCGCCTTCAGACGCGGCTCATCGAGCGCGGGGTGCGGATCATGACATCGACCATCGTCACGGGCCTGAAACCAGACGCGGTCGAGCTCGCCTGCCCCTTCACCGGAAAGCTGTCGCAGATCGCCTGTGCGGGCTTCGTCCCCGTCACCTCGCGCGAACCCTGCGACGCGCTGTGGCTGGCGCTCCAGGACGCCGGGCTTGCAACGCTCGCGCGGATCGGCGACGCGCGGGCGCCGGGGCTGATCGCCCATGCCGTCCACGACGGCCACCGCGCCGGGCGCGCCCATCTCGCGCGGTCCGAGGATCTTCTTATCCGGCGGGAACACGTGGTCATCGGCGCGAACGCTGCATCGCGGCCATAGCCGCCGTCGTCAGGTGCGTCGTGCCGTGGTGTCCGGCGCGCCCGCAGGCGTCCGCGCCTCCGGCACCGCTGCCGCCCCTCAGCCTGTCCCGGTCCCGGTGCGCATCCGTTCGACGAGGGCAAGCAACCCCTTGAGAAGCGCCACGGGATCCGGAGGGCAGCCGGGGATGTGAAGATCGACCGGCACCACGGCCGCGACCCCTCCGGCGATCGCGTAGCTGCCGGCAAAGCAGCCGCCGCCCTTCGCGCAGTCGCCGACGGCGATCACCCATTTCGGCCCCGGCGTGGCGTCATAGGTGCGCCGGAGCGCCTCGGCCATGTTGCGCGTCACCGGCCCGGTGACGAGGAGCACATCGGCATGGCGCGGCGAGGCGACGAAATGCAGCCCGAACCGTTCCAGATCGTAGTAGGGGTTGCTCAGCGCCTGAATCTCCAGCTCGCAGCCATTGCACGAGCCGGCATCGACCTGGCGGATCGCGAGGCTGCGGCCCAGCGTCTCGCGCCCGGCCTGCGCGAAGGCCTGGCCGAGCGCCTCCACCGCCGCGGCATCCGGTTCGGGCGCGGCTTCGGTCAGCGGCGGCCGGATCAGGCCTTCGAGCAGAAACCGTCGCATCGCGTCCGCCTCTCAGAGATCGTGCCCGGAATAGGAGCAGTTGAAGGATTTGTTGCAGAGCGGGAAGTCCGCGATGATGTTGCCCTCGATCGCGGCTTCCAGCAGCGGCCACTGGAACCAGGAAGGGTCGCGCATGTGGCAGCGGCGGATGCGCCCCTCGGCATCGAGCGAGAGCCAGACGAGGATGTCGCCGCGGAAGCCTTCTATCAGCCCCAGCCCCTCGCGCGGCTCGCCGGCCTGCGCGACGTCCGTGCGCAGCGCGCCCCGGGGCAGGGCATTCAGCATCTGCGTGATCAGCGAACAGCTCTGCTCCACCTCGCGGATGCGGATCCAGACCCGTGCGTTCACGTCGCCCTCAGCCTGCACCGGCACGTCCAGCTTCAGCATGTCGTAGGGCGCATAGCGCAGGTCCCGGCGCGTGTCGAAGTCGCGGCCCGAAGCGCGGCCGACGTATCCGCCCGCCCCGAAGCGACGGACCAGGTCGGCGCTGACGCTTCCCGTGGCCACGGTCCGGTCGAGGAGCGAGGCGGTGTTGTCGTAGAGATCCACCAGGGGCGGAAACCGGTCGCGGACCTCCGCCACCAGCGCGCGCAGCACGCCCTCGCCTTCGGCGTCGAGGTCAGAGGCGACTCCTCCCGGCACGATCCGATCGCGCATGAAGCGGTGGCCGAAGGCTTCCTGCGCGGCGCGCAGGACCTTCTCGCGCAGCACGCTCATCTGGGCCTGCATCATCGCAAACGCCGCATCGTTGCAGATCGCGCCGATGTCGCCGAGGTGGTTGGCGAGCCGTTCAACTTCGGCCATCAGTCCGCGCAAACGGAACGCGCGTTCGGGTACGGCGACGCAAAGCGCCGCCTCGACGGCCTGGGCGAAAGCCCAGGAATAACCCACCGTGCTGTCGCCGGATGTGCGCGCCGCAAGCTCGGCGCCGCGCGCAAGGCTCGCCCCTCGCATCAGCCGGTCGATGCCCTTGTGCACATATCCCAGACGCTCTTCGAGCCGCACCACCGTCTCGCCCTGCGCGGTGAACCGGAAATGCCCCGGCTCGATGATCCCGGCATGAACTGGGCCGACGGGAACCTCGTTCAGGCTTTCGCCGTAGACTGGAAGGAAGCGATAGGTCGGTTGACCGGGATTTGCCGACGCCGCGCCAAGGGGATGGGCGATTTCCCATCGGCCATGGTCGAGCCAGGGGCGGGCGTCCGCGGCCCCCTCGGGCACGAGGCCGAAGAGGTCGGCCGCGGCGCGTTCCAGCCGCTGTGCCGGGGCGTGATGGACGCCGACGGAGGGAAATACGCCGCTCGCCGCGGCCAGGCGCGCCACTGCAACGCGCCGCGTCAAGGGGTCGTGCAGCGCCATGCAGGCCGCACCTTCTTCGCCCCACAGGCTCATCATCGTGAACATGCCGCCGGCAAGCGCCTGCGTCAGGGTTTCCCATTCCTGCCGACTGACCGGCGTGGCCGTGAAGGGGCTCGCGCGGAAATCGCGCGAACGGGTCCAGGCGAGGTCGGGAAGGTCGGTCATGCGCGTCTCATCCAAGCATCGCCGCGACGGTCTGGAACCAGCTTACCATCGCCTGTGGCATGTGCAGGCCGATCAGATAGACGAGCGCCAGATGCAGCCAGAGCGGCGCGAGCGATCCGTGCATCGGCCTGTCCCCGTCCGAGGGCGCACCGAACGCGATCCCGCTCAGCCGCATGAGAAGCGCACCGAACGCCAGAAGGAGGCCGAGAACCAGGATCAGCGCCAGGGCCGGCATCCGGGCGAAACTGGTGGTCACGACGAGGAATTCGCTCATGAACACGCCGGAAGGCGGCATTCCCGCGATCGACAGCACGGCAAGCACGAGTCCCCAGCCGAGCACCGGATGGCTTTGCGTCAGCCCCCGGATATCGGCGAGCTTCTGCGTCCCCTTGATCTGGGTCACGTTGCCGACCGCGAAGAAGATCGCGGACTTGGTGAGGGAGTGCATGACCATGTGCAGGAGGCCCGCGAAGTTGGCGAGCGGGCCGCCTATCCCGAAGGCGAAGACAATGATCCCCATGTGTTCGATCGAGGAATATGCGAACAGCCGCTTTATGTCGCGGCGGTGGTAGAGCATGAGCGCCGCGAAGACGAGCGACAGGAGCCCGAGCGCGATCATCAGCGGCCCCGGGGCGACTGCCGTCTCGTTGGCGGCCATCAGGAGCTTGAAGCGCAGCAATGCATAGAGCGCCACGTTGAGGAGAAGTCCGGAAAGCACCGCCGAGATCGGCGTCGGTCCTTCGGCGTGGGCGTCGGGCAGCCAGGCATGGAACGGCGCGAGTCCTACCTTGGTGCCATAGCCCACCAGCAGGAACACGAAGGCCACGTTCAGCATCGCCGGATCGAAGCGCGGGGCCGCCGCGATCAGGTTGCTCCAGACCATCGACGGCATGCCCTCGCCAAGCACCGGCTGTGCGGCCACATAGACTAGGATGGTCCCGAAGAGCGCAAGTGCGATGCCGACCGAACCGAGGATGAAGTATTTCCACGCCGCCTCCAGCGCCTCGTGGGTCCGGTAAAGGCCGACCATGAGCACCGTGGTCAGCGTCGCAAGCTCGATCGCCACCCACATCAGGCCGATGTTGTTCGACAGGAGCGCCAGGTTCATGCCGAACATCATCATCTGGTACATGGCGTGGTAGAACCGGAGGTTGGCCGGAGTCACCCGCCCGATCTCCAGTTCGTGGCCGATGTAGCTGGCGGAAAAGAAGGCCGCCGTGAATCCCACGAAGGTATTCAGCACGATGAAGACGATGTTGAGATCGTCCACCTGCAGGAAGTCCCCCGCCGGGGGCCGGTCGAGCACCAGAAGACCGGCCGCGGCCGCGAAGGTCATGAAGGAGGTGGCCACGTTGAGCCACGCACTCGTCCGGTAGCCCGGCAGGAGCGCAAGCAGCACCGCACCGCCTGCGGGCAGGGCCAGTACGGCGGCGAGGGCGTCGGCGCCGGTCATCGCCGCTCTCCCCGGAATTCGTCCAGGGACTCGAGATCGACGGAATCGAACCGCTCGCGGATGCGGAACAGGAACACCCCGACCACGATCATCGCGATCAGCACCGAAAAGGCGACGCTTATCTCAACGACGAGCGGCATGCCCTGCGCGCCCGCGGCCGCAAGGATTAGCCCGTTTTCCAGCGACATGAAGCCCACGACCTGCGTCACGGCGTTGCGCCTCGTGACCATCATCAGCATGCCGAGGAGGATCACCGACAGCGCGAAGGCCAGGTCCTCTCGCGCAAGGGGGTTCTCTGCCGCCGCGGTCAGCTGCAGCATCAGAAGGATCGAAAGGGCAACGAGCCCCATCCCGGCAAGCATCGTCGGCACGACCCCCGCGACCGTCTCGACCTCGCGATGGATGCCGAGCCGCTGGACGATGCGGTGCAACGCCCAGGGCACGATCACGCCCTTGAACACCAGGGCGAGCGCGGCGGAGGCATAGAGGTGGTGCGCCTCCTGGATCCAGGCCTGCCAGGCCACGGCAAGAGCCAGAAGCACCGCCTGAAGCGCAAAGGTGTTCAGGAGTGCGTAGATCCGGTCCTGATAGATCATCATGAAGCTGACCAGGACGAGGCTGCCGGCCAGAAGGTGCGCGATGTCGAACTCAAGGCCATGCATCGCTAGAGGCTCCTTGAGACGAAGAGCAGAAGGGT
>NZ_JAYRTX010000035.1:0-29114 GCF_041919395.1 Albidovulum sp. | reverse complement strand
CCTGCGCATCGACTTCGCGCCACATCAGACCCTCCATGATCCCCGTGACCCACATCGAGGCGGCGTAGAGCACGATCCCGATGGTGGCGAGCCAGAAGTGCCAGGATACGAGGCTGAGCGAGTAGAGTCGCTCGCGGTTCCACAGCCGCGGCACGAGGAAGTATAGCGCGCCGAAGGTGATCATGCCGTTCCAGCCGAGTGCACCGGAATGGACGTGGCCGATGGTCCAGTCGGTGTAGTGCGAAAGGCTGTTCACAGCCTTGATCGACATCATGGGCCCTTCGAAGGTGGACATGCCGTAGAAACCGACGGACACCACCATCATCCGGATGATCGGGTCGGTCCTGAGCTTGTCCCAGGCGCCCGAGAGCGTCATCAGGCCGTTGATCATGCCGCCCCAGGAGGGCATCCAGAGCACCACCGAGAACACCATGCCGAGCGTTGCGGCCCAGTCCGGGAGCGCGGTGTAGTGCAGGTGGTGCGGGCCCGCCCAGATGTAGAGGAAGATCAGTGCCCAGAAGTGGATGATGCTGAGCTTGTAGCTGTAGACCGGGCGTTCGGCCTGCTTCGGCACGAAATAGTACATCATCCCGAGGAAGCCCGCGGTCAGGAAGAAGCCCACCGCGTTGTGCCCGTACCACCACTGGGTCATCGCGTCCTGCACGCCCGAGAAGACCTGAACCGATTTCGAGCCGAAGACCGAGACGGGGATCGCGAGGTTGTTGACGACGTGCAGCATCGCGATGGTCACGATGAAGCTGAGGTAGAACCAGTTCGCCACGTAGATGTGGGGTTCCTTCCGCTTGACGATCGTGCCCATGAAGACCGCGAGATAGGCGACCCAGACGATGGTCAGCCACCAGTCGGTGAGCCATTCCGGCTCGGCATATTCCTTGGACTGGGTGGCGCCGAGGATGTAACCCGTCGCCGCCAGCACGATGACGAGCTGGTAACCCCAGAAGACGAACCAGGCGAGGTTGCCGCCCCAGAGCCGCGCCGCGGAGGTGCGCTGGACAACGTAGAACGACGACATGATCAGGGCGTTGCCACCGAAGGCGAAGATCACCGCCGAGGTGTGCAGCGGCCTCAGCTTGCCGAAGTTCATGTAGCCGTGCGCGAATTCAGAGAGGTTGAGCTGCGGAAAGGCGAGCTGGAAAGCAGCCGTGACACCCACGAGAAAGCCCACAACGCCCCACAGGACCGTGGCGATGACGCCTGCGCGCACCACGCCGTCATTGTATTCGTTGGCCCGCACAGGCCGGTACTCCCCCATAGTCCTCAGGACCCAGAGGAAGGTCAGCGCTGCGGCGATCATCACCGTCAGAGCGTTGACCATGTAAGCCAGATCGCGCGCATAGTTGGCTGCGATCGCGGCCAGAACCGCGACGGCGCCAAGCAAGGCGAGCTTGATGTAATCCCACATGTCAGCGTTCCCTCGTCATGCCTTGTCCGCCCGATTCGTTGTGACACGGGCAGTGGAGGTCTGGCCGGGTTGTGCGGGCGGGACCTCTCCGTCGCATTGATCTGGGTCAAATCACCGGTCCGCAAGGCTTGATCCTTGTCAAAGCGGCAACGCTGCCGGCGTCGCACATTCTGTGGCAGGATGCCCCGCGCAGCAAAGGAGATGCCTTATGGCTTTCAAATCGCTTCTGACCGTAGTTACCGATCCCGCCACGGCCGCCTCGCAGCTTGACGCGGCCGTGGCGCTCGCCAGGCGCGAGGACGCGCATCTGGATGTGCTCTGCATCGGCGTGGACCGGACGCAGACTGGCTACTACTATGCCGGCGCAACCGCGATCCTCACCCAGGAAGCCTACAACCAGGCCAAGGAGGAAGCTTCGACCACAGAAGCCGCCGTGAAGACGCGGCTGGAGCGTGAGGACATCCGCTGGGGCGTCGATTCCGCGGTCGCGCAGATCGGGGCCATCGGCGGACCGGTGGCGATGCTCGCCCGCTTTTGCGATCTCGTCGTGCTGCCAAAGCCCTACGGCAAGGCCGGGGGCCCGGCCGCCGAGGCGATCCTGGAAGCTGCGCTCTTCGAGGGTCACGCCCCCGTGCTGGTCCTGCCGGAAGGCTTCACCGGCACCAACTTCGGCAAGCGCGTCGTGATGGCCTGGAACCAGAGCGACGAGGCGCTGATGGCCGCGCGGGCCGCGCTGCCGCTTCTCAAGGCCGCCTCCGAGGTGGACATCACCATTATCGACCCGCCCACCCATGGGCCGGAGCGGTCGGACCCGGGCGGGATGCTGTCGCAATATCTCGCGCGGCATGGCGTCCATGCCGAGGTTTCGGTGCTCGCCAAGACCCTGCCCCGCACATCCGAGGTCCTGTCGCGCCATGCCCGCGACGAGAACGCCGACCTCATCGTGATGGGCGCCTACGGCCATTCCCGCTTCCGCGAGGCGATCCTTGGCGGGGCAACGCGCAACATGCTGGAAATGGCTGACATTCCGGTCTTCATGGCCCACTGAGAGGCATCCGGCGGGCGGCGTGAGCCGCCCGCTCTCGCTTCCATACCTCGCTCGCCTTTCAAGAGTTAGATACGGCACAAACCGATTGATCTGACTGCCTGCGGACTTCAGTTCCGCGTGAAAATATCACGGCGCGATCATCGTCAACAGAGCCCTTGGGGGCAGATGTCATAGCGCGACCCGGTCCAGCGCATCCGGGCGAAGCTTCCCCCGCCGGTATGGGGCTGCGACAGGATATCGGGCCAGCCGCCGGCCCCGACGGTGAGGTCGAGCCAGTATGGCCCGCCCCCGATCAAGCCGCTGATGGATGCCGCGAAGGGAGCTTCGGGGCTCTGCGCGGTGAAGATGTGCGTCTCGCAGCCGGTGATGCCGAACCATGTCGGATCGCAGAGAAGCACCTCCAGAAGCTGCCGCCCGTCGGCAAAGCGGACAAGCTCGGGAAGGACCTCGATGCCCCGCCCCGCGTCTGCCTCCGCCTCCGCGATCTCGCGGGCAAGCAGGCGGTGGGCGAGGTCGACGACCGCCGGACCGGTGTCGGCGAGCGAGGCAGTCGTGGGGAAGCGTGCAGGATCGGTGGCCGGGGTCGCTTCGGGCGTTGGCGCGGGTGCGGGCGGCAGCGACGCAGGCGCGCCCTGCATGGTCAGCATCAGCGGGTCCACGCAGTTGTCGCGAAACGCCGCCATGCGGGGCGCGAATCCGCTCATCGGGATCGACTGCAGTGCGGGCAGGTTCAGCGCCGGCGCGTCAAGCATCACCGACATCTGACGGGCGCGGGCCATGCTGTCCATCATGGCGACGAATGTCTTCCCTGTCACCGGTGTCGAGAAATTCAACGGCTGACCGGTTCCCGTCAGGTCCACGAAGGTCGGTGTTCCGTCAAGGGCAATCACGGCCTTCGCTTGCGGCGGCACCCGAGCCGCCTTCAACTCGAGCGATATCTGGAACTGCCCGTCCCAGAAACACAGGAGCTCCACGCAGCTTTCCGCCAGAGACCCGTCATGGGCCGAACAGTTCGAGAGCGCGGTCTCATGTTCGCCCTCGAAGATCGACCAGTCCTGAGCAGCGGCGGGCCCCAGCATCGACCCGGCCAGGATGACCACCCAACACCGCCGAACCATGTCCGCCCCCCGCCGCCATCACCTTCCAGAGGCTAGGCCTGGGCGGTGACGCCGCACGATTGTGAAGCTGGTCTCAGCCGAAGAACCCGCCGTCGGCATCGTCGCCCGCCTCTTCCAGAAGCCGGTTGTAGTCGGGCACCGTGACGTGCCGCTTGCCCTCGAGCTCGATCACCCCGTCGCGCTTCAGGGCCGAGATCTGCCGGCTCACCGTCTCCAGCGTCAGGCCGAGGTAATCGGCCATGGCCTCGCGCGTCAGCGGCAGGTCGAAGACCATCTGGCCCTGCGGCTTGCGCAGGTGCAGGGCCGCATCGCGCCGCCCGACGATCGCAAGAAGGCTCGCGATCTTCTCGCGCGCGGTCTTGCGGCCGAGAAGCAGCATCCACTCCCGCGCCGCGTCGAGCTCGTCCAGCGTCATCTCCAGGAGCCGCTGGCCGATGTGCGGCGTGCGCCCCATCAGTTCCTCGAACGGCTTCTTGCGGAAGCAGCACATCAGGAGGTCGGTCGTGGCGATCACGTTGTAAGGCGCCCTTTCGCGCCCCGGCCGGCCGACGAAATCGGAGGGGAAGAGCAGGCCCACGGTCTGCGTCCGCCCGTCTTCCATCACCTGCGTCAGCGTCGCCACACCCGATACCACAGAGGCCACGAAATCCATCCGGTCGCCGGCCCAGATCAGCGTCTGGCCGGCCTCGAAACTCCGGTAGAACTTGATCGCGTCGAGCGCGGCGAGCTCGTCGGTCTCGCAACGCGCACATACCGCGCGGTGGCGGATCGGGCAGGTGCCGCAACTCGGCGCCGTGTGGAGGACTTCAAGAATGGTCATGCGTGGATTTGATCTACGTCAAGGATTCCCCGTTTCGCGCTGCCTAAGGCTAGGCGCATGGCAGAGGAAGCGCAACTCGCGCGGCTCGGATTGTTTGACGCGCGTGTCCCGCGCTACACGAGCTATCCGACTGCGCCGCATTTCAATTCGGACGTGAACGCAAGGGTTTTCCGCGACTGGGTGCGTGCGATTCCCGAAGGCGCCCGCATTTCGCTTTACATGCATGTGCCCTTCTGTCGCAGGCTCTGCTGGTTCTGTGCCTGCCGCACGCAGGGCACCGCGTCGGACGATCCGGTGCGCGCCTATGCCGAGGTGCTGAAGGCGGAACTGGCGATTCTCGCCGCCGACCTGCCGCGCGGTGTCACGCTGTCGCGGCTCCACTGGGGCGGCGGCACGCCGACGATGATGCCGCCGGAGGTCATGGCGGAGGTCGCGCGCAGGGTCTTCGACGTGGTGCCGCTTGGGCCAGACGCCGAGTTCTCGGTCGAGATCGACCCGAACGAGATCGACGACGGCCGGCTCGACGCGCTCGCGGCGGCCGGCATGAACCGCGCGTCCATCGGCGTGCAGGACTTCGATCCCGCGATCCAGGAGGCGATCGGCCGCGACCAGACATTCGAGGTGACAAAGCTCGCGATCGACAAGCTCCGCGCGCGCGGGATTGCCTCGCTCAACGCCGACATCCTCTTCGGGCTGCCTTTCCAGACCCGCGAACGGATCGCGGCCTCGGTCCAGAAGCTCCTCTCGCTCAGCCCCGACCGGGTCGCTCTCTATGGCTACGCGCATGTTCCGTGGATGGCGCGCCGGCAGGTCATGATCCCCTCGGACGCGCTGCCCCGCCCGGAAGAGCGGCTCCGGCTCTTCGAGACTGCGCGCGACCTCTTCGTGGCCGACGGCTACGCTGAAATCGGCATCGACCATTTTGCCCTGCCCTCCGACGGGCTCGCCGTCGCCGCGCGCGAGGGCAGGCTCCGGCGCAACTTCCAGGGCTATACGGACGACACGGCCTCCGTTCTGGTCGGGCTCGGCGCCTCCTCGATCTCGCGCTTCCCGCAGGGCTATGCCCAGAACGCGCCCAGCACCTCCGCCTACACCAAGGCGGTCCGGGCGGGCGAATATGCCACGGCAAAGGGCCATATCTTCCGCGGCGAGGACGTGCTCCGCGCCCGGATGATCGAGGCGCTGATGTGCGACTTCCGCATCGACCTGGCCGAGTTGACGCGCGATTTCGGCGCGACGGACGCCCAGGTGCGCGCCATGTTCGACCGCGCGAAGGCGGAGTTCGGCGACATGGTCGACGTCACCGCCGTCGGCATTGCGATCCCCGAGCGCGCCCGGCCCCTCACCCGCATGATCGCGCGGGCCTTCGATGCCTACGACCTGTCGAAGTCGGGCCACAGCCCGGCCGTCTGACCCCCGGTCAGCCCGCCCCGCCGCCTTCCACGAAGCTTATCAGCCGCGGCAGGCTGTGGCGTTTCAGGTCGTAGCCCTCCACCACCGTGCGCCGAGCCGCCGCGCGCAGGGCCGCGCCGGCGCCGGGGTTGGCCAGCGCCTCGATCAGCGCCGCCGACCAGCCCGAAACATCGAAGAAATCGACAAGCCGCCCATTCTCGCCGTCGCGGATCATCTCCTCCACCGGCGGCGTCCGCGAACCGATGACGAGCCCGCCCGCGCTCATCGCCTCCAGAAGCGACCAGGAAAGGACGAACGGGTAGGTCAGATAGGCATGGACCCGCGCAACCTGCAAAAGCGACAGGAACTGCGCGTAAGGCACCTGGCCGAGGAAATGCACGCGGGAAAGGTCGAGCCGTTCGCGCACCTCGCACAGGAAGATTTCCTTCCAGTTCCGTCCGCCAGCCGGCGCGGGACCATAGCTCACGCCGGTGCCGCCGACGATCACCACCTGCGCCTCCGGCCTGGCCTTAAGCACCTCGGGCAGGGCGCGCAGGAAGATATGATAGCCGCGGTAGGGTTCGAGGTTGCGGTTGACGAAACTCACCACCTCATCTCCGACCCTCAG
Organism: Albidovulum sp.; assembly: GCF_041919395.1. Taxonomy (NCBI): domain Bacteria; kingdom Pseudomonadati; phylum Pseudomonadota; class Alphaproteobacteria; order Rhodobacterales; family Paracoccaceae; genus Albidovulum; species Albidovulum sp. The sequence continues at coordinate 22,685 of NZ_JAYRTX010000035.1, read as the reverse complement.
CACACGGCCGCCCGGAAGGGTGAGGCGTGCCTCGGGGTTCGGGCAGGCCCGGTCGGTGTCGATCCCGTCATGGATCACGGTGATCCTGTCTCGGAACGCCTCGGGGAAGGTCGAGGCCTGCCAGCGCGTCGGCGCCAGCGCCGCGTCGGCGTCGGCGAGCGCCATCATCAGATGCGTCCGTCGTGCCGAGGTGCGGAAGCGGCGGCCAAGGTCGTCGGTCTGGAATTCCGGATCGAAGTCGGCGTCAAGCCCGCGGGCGTGGTAGAAGAACTCGGCATAGGTGAGGTGCCGAGCCTCGGGCCAGACTTCGCGCAGGAAGAGCGTCTCGCCCCAGCCGCCGTGGCCAAAGACGACATCCGGAACAAAACCCTTGTCCCGGCGCAACTGCGCGGCAGCCCGAGCGACCGCAAGGCCCCGCTCCGCAGCCTCGGCATAGGTCTTCGCGATGCCGTCGACCCCCGCAGCCGCCGGCTTGCGGTAACGCAGGGCCGGCACCGGCGCGGGGCGCGTGTTGCCTTCGTCCGTCAATCCCTGGACCGAGTGCCCCCGCGCCGCCAGCGCCGGGGCGAGGTGCAGGAACTGGCCGGGAAAGTTCTGGTGGACAAAGAGGATCTTCATCGTGCCGGCGTCGCCTGCCCGAAGGCCGCCGCCATCAGCTCGCGCGTGTAAGCCGTCCGCGGCGCATCGAAAATTGCATCCGCCGGCCCCGCCTCCACCACGTCGCCGGCCTTCATCACGATCACCTTGTGGGCCAGCGCCCGGATCACCCGCAGGTCGTGGCTGATGAAGAGATAGGCGAGTCCGTAGCGCCGCTGCAGCGCCCTCAGAAGCTCCACGATCTGTACCTGCACGGTCATGTCGAGGGCAGATGTCGGCTCGTCCAGCACCACGACCTTCGGCCGCAGGATCATCGCACGCGCGATGGCGATCCGCTGGCGCTGCCCGCCCGAGAACTCGTGCGGGTAGCGCGCCATCATCGCCGGGTCGAGCCCGACCTCGGTCATGATCTCGGCCACCAGCGCACGCGAGTCGCGCCCCTTGTCGAGCCCGTGGACCGACAGTCCCTCGGCGATGATCTGTTCCGCCGTCATGCGGGGGGAGAGGCTGCCATAAGGGTCCTGGAAGACGATCTGCATGTCGCGGCGCAGCTTCCGCAAGTCCCGCGCTGGCCAGGTCGAGATGTCCTGGCCGAGGTAGAGGATCGGCCCCTCGCTCTCGATCAGCCGCATGATTCCGAGCGCGAGCGTGGTCTTGCCCGACCCGCTTTCGCCGACGATGCCCAGCGTCTCGCCAGCGCGGACGGAGATCGTGGCAGCGTTCACCGCCTTCACATGGCCGACGGTGCGGCGCAGAAAGCCTCGCCGGATCGGGAACCAGACGCGCAGCTCGTCGGTCCGCACGATCTCCTCGGCCCCCTCTGGCACCGGGTCGGGGCGGCCCTTCGGCTCGGCCGCCAGCAGTTTCTGGGTGTAGGGGTGCCTCGGGTTGGCGAAGATCTCCGCGACCGGCCCCTGCTCCACGATCTCTCCGCCCTGCATCACGCAGACCCGGTCGGCGATGCGCCGGACTATGCCAAGGTCGTGGCTGATGAACAGCAGGCTGAGCGATTCCCGCGCCTTGAGTTCCGCCAGGAGGTCGAGGATCTGTGCCTGGATCGTCACGTCGAGCGCCGTGGTCGGCTCGTCTGCGATCAGAAGCTCAGGCCCGTTGGCCAGCGCCATGGCGATCATCACCCGCTGCCGCTGGCCGCCCGACAATTGGTGCGGATAGTCGGCGAGCCGGCGTTCGGGGTTGTCGATGCCGACCTTCTCCAGCAGTTCCACGATCCGCGCCCGCGCCGCCGCGCCCTTCAGACCTTGGTGCAGGGCGAGGCTTTCGGCCAACTGCTTTTCAAGCGTATGCAGCGGGTTGAGCGAGGTCATCGGCTCCTGGAAGATGAAGCTGATGTCGTTGCCGCGCACGTCGCGAAGGGTCGCCTCGTCCGCCCCGATCATCTCGCGCCCGAGATACTTCACCGACCCGGCAATCTCGGCGTTCCCGCCCAGAAGCGCCACGGTTGACAGCGCCGTCACCGACTTGCCCGAGCCGCTCTCGCCCACCAGCGCGACCGTCTCGCCCTTGTCCACGGTGAAGCTCACGCCCTTCACGGCGTGGATGATCCTGCCGTCCTGACGGAAATCGACCCTCAGCTCCCGGATGTCGAGGACGATCTCGCCCGTTGTGGCACGGTCCCCGCTCACTGCGACACCAGCGCGCTGGTAAGCAGGACCGACCACGCGGCATTCGCAAGGGCCAGGAATTGGAACGTCGCTGGCGCGGGCCGGCCCGAAATGGCCAGCCAGCACGCCGCGATCAGAAGGAAAAGAGCTGGCGCGAACGGCACGAGGAGGAGCATGAGGCCGCTCTGCAGCACCCGGAGCGGCTCCGCTTCCCCCGACAGCGCCGCTGCCGCGAACATCCAGACCAGCCATCCGAGACAGGCGGCGGTCGTTGCCAGCGCCGCGAGATAGACCAGGTGGCGCAGCCGGCCGGGCGGTGAGACGGGAAACGCGGTCATCGGAAGGTCTTCCGCGGGTCGAAGGCATCGCGCACGCCTTCGAAGATGAAGACGAGGAGCGAGAGCATGATGGCGAAGGTGAAGAAGGCCGAAAAGCCGAGCCAGGGCGCCTGCAGGTTCGACTTGCCCTGCAGCGCCAGTTCGCCGAGCGAGGGCAGGTTCGACGGCAGTCCGAAGCCGAGGTAGTCGAGCGCGGCGAGCCCGCCGATGGCACCGGCGACGATGAAGGGCAGGAAGGTCAGCGTCGCCACCATGGCGTTGGGCAGGATGTGGCGGAACATGATGACGCGGTCGCTCACGCCCAGCGCGCGGGCGGCGCGGACATACTCGAAGTTGCGCGCGCGCAGGAACTCCGCCCGAACCACGCCGACGAGCGCGGGCCAGCCGAAGAGGATGGTCACGAAGACGAGGAGCCAGAAGCTCCGCCCGAGGATCGCGAAGAGGATGATGATGACGTAAAGGCCGGGCGTGGAGCCCCATATCTCCAGGAGTCGCTGGAAGATCAGGTCCACCCGGCCGCCGAAATACCCCTGCACCGCGCCCGCCGCCACGCCGATGAGGCTGGAGACCGAGGTTACGATCAGGGTGAAGAGGATCGACAGGCGGAAGCCATAGATGATCCGCGCCAGCACGTCGCGCGCGGTGTCGTCGGTGCCGAGCCAGTGATTCCTGTCCGGGGCCGAGGGCGCCGTGCCGACGTTGTTCACCGTCGAATAGCTGTAGGGGATGGGTGGCCAGACCATCCAGCCCGCCTCCACCGCCGCGCCCGCCACCTCGCCGTCGGCCGCGTCCGCCATGACGCCTTCGGGATCGTCCCAGCAGTCCACCAACCCGCCGGTCTCGATCAGGCACTGCACCGCCGGGTCGCGGTAGATCGCCTCGGTCTTGAAATCGCCGCCGAAGGTGGTCTCCGGATAGAACCGGAACACCGGCGTGTAGAGATCGCCGCGGTAACTCACGAGGATGGGCTTGTCGTTGGCGATGAGTTCGGCGGAAAGCGACAGCGCGAACATGACAAGGAATATCCAGAGCGACCAGTAGGAACGCCGGTTGGCCTTGAAGTTGCGCCAGCGGCGCTGGTTCAGCGGCGACAGAGCCATCAGCCCGCCCGCTTCTCGAAGTCGATCCGCGGATCGACGAGCACATAGGTCAGGTCGCTCAGAAGCCCGATCAGAAGCCCGAGGAGCCCGAAGACATAGAGCGTGCCGAAGACCACCGGGTAGTCGCGCGCGACCGCCGCCTCGTAGCCGAGCCGGCCAAGCCCATCGAGCGAGAAGATCGTCTCGATCAGCACGCTGCCGCCGAAGAGGACGGAGAGGAAGAGACCGGGGAACCCCGCGATGACGATCAGCATGGCGTTGCGGAAGACGTGGCCGTAGAGCACCCGCTTCTCGGCCAGCCCCTTGGCCCGCGCCGTCAGCACGTACTGCTTGTTGATCTCGTCGAGAAAGCTGTTCTTCGTCAGAAGCGTCAGCGTCGCGAAGCTGGAGATGGTCGAGGCGACGACCGGCAGCGTGATGTGCCAGAAGTAGTCGCCCACCTTCGCCAGAAGGCTGAGGTCGTCCCAGTTGTCGGAGACGAGACCGCGTAGCGGGAAGATGCGCCAGTAGCTGCCCCCGGCGAAGAGGACGATGAGAAGGACGGCGAAGAGAAACCCGGGGATCGCATAGGCGACGATGATCGCGCCGGAGGTCCAGGTATCGAAGCGCGATCCGTCCTTCACCGCCTTGCGGATGCCGAGCGGGATCGAGATCAGATAGGCCAGGAGCGTGGACCAGAGGCCGAGCGTGATCGACACAGGCATCTTTTCGATCACCAGATCGATCACCGAGATGGAGCGGAAGTAGCTTTCGCCGAAGTCGAAGCGCAGGTAGTCCCAAAGCATGTTCAGGAACCGCTCGGCCGGCGGCTTGTCGAAGCCGAACTGCTTTTCGAGTTCGGCGATGAAGTCGGGCGGCAGGCCGCGGGCGCCCAGATAGCGCTCGTCGCCGCCATACTGCTGTTGGCCCATGCCGCTGTCGCCGCCGCCCGAGATGTTCTGGAACACGTCGCCCTGACCCTCGATCCGGGCGAGGATCTGCTCGATCGGCCCGCCGGGCACGAACTGTGTCAGGGTGAAGTTGATGAGCATGATCCCGAAGAGCGTCGGAATCATCAGCAACAACCGTCTCAGGATATAGGCGCCCAAGGTCCCGCTTTCCGCTTCTCAGTAGGCGCCCTGCGCCTTCAGCGTCTCGGCCGCCTCGGCGTCGTACCACCAGAAGTCCAGTTCGCCAACCTGCAAGGGCGGAAGGGCGTCGGGATGGCGGTAGAAGTCGTAGTAGGCGACCCATGTGTCGGGGTTGTACCAGAGCGGGATGTCGAAGACCTTGGCCCGAAGCGCCCGGTCGAGCGCATGGACCGCAGTCTTCAGGTCCTCGATCTTCGTGGCGCCGACGACATGGCCGATCAGCCGGTCGATACCGGCGTCGCGCAACCGCATGAGGTTGCGCGAGCTGTCGTCGGCGGTCTTGGAGCCGAACCACTGCTCCAGCCCTCCCGAGGGCTCGAAGTCCATGTCGAAACCCTGGTTGGCGAGGTCGAAGTCGCCCTTCCGCCGACGCTCCACATATTGCGAGATGTCGACCCGCTCGAGCCTTCCCTTGACGCCGATCTGCGCGAGGTTCTCGATGAAGGGGTTGATGAAGCGGTCATAGAGCGGGCTGTACTGGATGATCGACAGTTCCAGCGCCTCGCCGGCGGCGTTGCGGCGGATGCCGTCGCTACCGATGACCCATCCCGCCTCCTCCAGGAGCGCGGCAGCCTTGCGGATCACCGACCGTGCGGGACGGTTGTTGGCCGGGTCGTGGACAACCGGGACCCTGGGCTCCTCGGTCAGGATCGCGGGGTCAAGAAGCCCCTCGTCCACCAGCGGCTTCAGCAGCACGAGCTCTCCCTCTCCGGGAACGCCGGTTGCGGCAAGGTCGGTGTTCGACCAGAAGGAAACCGGGCGGTCGTAGAGCCCGTATTGCAGCGTCTGCTTCGACCAGTCATAGTTGAACATCATGCCGATCGCCTCGCGGACGCGGATGTCCTGCCAGCGCGGCCGGTCGAGGTTGAAGACCCAGGAGAGACGCGTGCCGACATTGCCGTCGGGAAGCGTCTCGCGCTTCACCCAGCCTTTCTGCACCGCCTGGAAATCATAGCCCTGCGCCCAGTCCTGCGAGCTGTTTTCCGTCCGGAAGGTGTAGTCACCCGCCTTGAAGCCCTCGAAGGCGGAATCGCTGTCGGCAAAGTACTCCACCCGGATGCGGTCGAAGTTGTTGCGGCCGCGGTTGAAGGGCAGATCGTTGCCCCAGTAGTCGGGGTTGCGCTTGTAGATCACCCGTGTGTTGAAGTCGAAACTGTCAAGAACATAGGCGCCGGTGGAGAGGAACGGCGCCTTCGTCGCCTTGTCGAGCCGCGCACCGGTCCTTTCGAACCAGGCCTTCGAGAACACAGCCGTGCCGCCGGCAAAGCCGACCCGGTCGCGCATCGGTGCGCTGTCGGTGAAATGGAAGGTGATACGGTGTGGCCCCTCGACTTCGACATGGTCGATATAGCCTTCGACGACGCGGCGGTATTCCAGGATACCCTGCGTCTGGAAGAGGTTGAAGCTGTACGCGACGTCCTCCGCCGTCATCGGCGTCCCGTCCGAGAATGTCACATCGTCGCGCAGATTGAAGGTCACGAAGGAAAGGTCCGCGGGGTATTCGAGTGTCGTGCAGAGAAAGCAGTAGACGCCGTAGGGGTCATCGGCCGTTGTGGTCAGGATGCTTTCGCTGCCGATCGTGTTCAGCGCTGCCGCCACGCCGTCGCTGGCATACTGGTTGAAGCTGTCGAACCCGCCCTGCGACCAGATGGAGATTTCGCCGCCCTTGGGCGCCTCGGGGTTTACGTAGTCGAGATGGGCGAAATCAGCCGGATATTTCAGCGTGCCGAAGTTCGAATAGCCGTAAGAGATGGTGAGAGCCTCCTGCGCGCGGATCATCCCGGCGAGGCCGAGCCAGAGCCCTGCCGCCAGGCCGAGCGCGGCAAGATGCGCCGCGATCCACGGCGTCGGCACTGCGTGGACGGTGCCGCATGCCGCCGAGGATGCAATCGTCTTTCTCGCCATCGGTCCCTCCCCGCGCAGGCCCAGCCCCGGCCAAGCTAGAACGGCGCGGCCCTTGGCTTCAAGTTGCGAAGTTGTGAGAAACCTCGCGAATGCGTAATCCGGCGCCCCGGAAGACGAAAAGGCCGCCCGAAGGCGGCCCCTCTGCGTCGTCCGCGTCGCAGGTCTCAGCCGCCGAGCGACTGCAGATAGGCAATGACGTTCGCCCGGTCCTCGACCTTGGGCAAGCCGGCGAAGGACATCTTCGTGCCCGGAACGACGCCCTTGGGGTTGGTCAGGAACGCCTCCAGAGCCTCGGGCGTCCAGTCGCCGCCGTGGGCCTTCATCGGGTCCGAGTAGCCGAAGTCGGCGACCGAGGCGACCGCCCGGCCGACCACGCCGTCGAGATGCGGGCCGGTTGCGTTGCTGCCGTCCACCTTGTGGCAGGCCTTGCACTTGGCAAAGACCTTCTCGCCCGCAGCCGCGTCGGCCGAGGCCAGCAGCGTCGCGAAATCCGGGCCCTCCGCGGCGGCGGCGGCCTCTTCGCCACCGGCAGCCGCGCCCGTGTCGATCGCGTAGGCTTGTGCGACCTCCTCGCCACCGTGACTGGCCGGAGCCGTGTTGTAGAGCGCGTCTCCTGCCCACTTGCCGAGAAGGAAGATCAGGAAAGCCCCGCACAGCGCGCCGCCGGCCTTGGTTATCGTCATCGTGTCGAACATGTCGCGCCTCTGTCCTGGCAAAACCTTGCGGCCGTATCTATCCGCTTCCCCTGCCCGGTTTCAAGGTATAGTTAGCGCCGCGAAAGGCCCGGCCGGAATGCCCCCGCCCCGGGCCGCCGCCGAGGAGCCGTTCCGCCATGACCGGACAGATCGCCGGACGCATCGCCTTCCAGGGAGAGCGTGGCGCCTATTCCCACCAGGCCTGCCTCGACGCCCGCCCCGGCATGGAGCCGCTGCCCTGCCGCACCTTCGAGGACGTGATCGCCGCGGTGCGGACCGGAGCGGCCGACCAGGCCATGCTGCCGGTGGAGAACACGACCTATGGCCGCGTGGCCGATATCCATCGGCTGCTGCCGGAATCCGGTCTCTTCATCATCGGCGAGGCCTTCGTCAGGGTCCACATCAGCCTGATGGCCCTTCCCGGGGTGCAGATCGAGGAGGTCGAGAAGGTCCGTGCCCATCTCGTGCTGATCCCGCAATGCGCGGCCTTCCTCTCCCGCTACGGCATCCGTGGAGAAGCCGCGGCCGACAGCGCCGGCGCGGCGGCCGAACTCGCCGCCAGCGGCGACCGCCGGGTCGGCGTGCTCGCCTCGGACCTCGCGGCCGAGATCCACGGGCTTCACATCCTTGCCCGCCACATCGAGGACCACGCCCACAACACCACCCGCTTCCTGATCATGGCGCGCGAGCCCGATTACCAGCGCCGGGGCAAGTCCGGCATGATGACGACCTTCGTCTTCCAGGTCCGCAACATTCCCGCCGCGCTCTACAAGGCGATGGGCGGCTTCGCGACGAACGGCGTCAACATGACCAAGCTCGAAAGCTACATGGTGGACGGCTCGTTCTCCGCCACGCAGTTCTACGCCGACATCGAGGGGCACCCCGACGACCCGAACGTGCGTCTCGCGCTCGAGGAGCTCGACTACTTCACCTCCACGATGTCGATCCTCGGCGTCTACCCCGCCGATCCGACCCGGCGCTGACCGCTCAGCCGCCCGGCCGCGCCTGCCTGAGCTCGACCTCGGCGGCGAACTTCTGCACACGATCCTCGAACCGGCGCGTATAGGCGCCACGGCTCAGTCTTGCGGTCTGGATCAGTAGACGCGCCGCTATGGTCCGCGGCAGAAGCTCCAACTGGACCGCCATGCGGGTGCGGGCGCGCGACAGGGCGACGAGGTTGACCGTCAGCGCCCCGCCGAAGCTGCCGCCGTCCAGCCGGCAGACGAGCGCATTCGGAGGATCGAAATGGTCCAGAGTGCAGACGACGCGGCGCATCCGCCCGCGCGCGCGAAAACGCAGGCTCCAGGTCATGCCCGGCCCTGGCTCGGCGCCAAGATCGGTCCGCGCCACCTCGGCCCCGCGTCTGAGCGCGGCGCGCTCGAAGGCCGCGAAATCCGACACAGCGGCAAAGACCGCCTCGGCCGGCACCTCGATGTCCTGGCGCGTGGAGAGCTTCACGCTGTCGTCTCCTCCTGTCCCGGCCGAAGTCTTGGCCTCAATCCAGCCGGTCCGCAACCCAGTTGGTCAGGAGAAACCCCGCGATCGCCCCGGGGCGCGGTCGCCGGATCGCCGGATGCGTGCCCGCCAGCGCCGCAGCCGTCTCGGCCTTCGTGACCCAGCGCGCGTCCTCGAGTTCGACAGGATCGAGGGTGATCGCCTCGCTTGCCGCCTCGCCCCGGCAACCGATCATCAGCGAGGAGGGATAGGGCCACGGCTGGCTTGCAAGGTAGCGCACCGGCCCGACTTCCACGCCCGTCTCCTCCATCACCTCGCGCCGCACGGCGGCCTCCACTGTCTCTCCGGGCTCCATGAAGCCCGCGAGGCAGGAATACATCCCCTCCGGCCACCCGGGCGACCGGCCGAGTAGCGTGCGGTCCCCCCGAGTGACCAGCATGATGACGACCGGGTCGGTGCGGGGGAAATGGCTCGCGCCGCAGGCGGGGCAGCGCCGTTGCCAGCCGGCCTCGGCCACCTCGGACGGCTGGCCGCAGGCCGAGCAGAACCGATGGCTCCTTTGCCACCCGAGAAGCGCCTTGGCCGTCGCGGCAAGTTCGGCGTCGCGCGGCGACAGCATCGCCATGACGCCCCGAATCTCCGCAAATCGGTGGTCCTCGGGCAGTGCAGGGTGACGCTGTTCGGTCGGGTCGAAGAAGACGCCCGGCTGCGGAAGGGTCTCTGCCGGCGGTTCCCAGGCCGAGATGTCCGCCGCAAACCGCGCCGTGCCATCGTCAATTCCGAGAAACACCGGCGCGCCCTCCGCCATTGCCAGCACCGGGTGCCCCGAAGCGACCCAGCCGGCGCCCGCTCCCGCCAGAAGCGGTTTGCCGCGCCAGACCGGCAGCACCCGCCCACCGCTGTCAAGAAGCCCGGCGAGTTCCTCCGGCCGCCGCCGCAGCCCGGCCGCCCGATCGAGGCCGGAGCCCCCGAATGTCACCGTTTCCGCGTTCCGCATGGCACCCTCCGACGGCGGAACATGTGGCATGGACGGGCGACGGTTGCAAACCGATGGACAACGGCGGCATTCCGTGGCGATTGCACAACTCAAAGGTGAATCACGCGATGGAAACACACCGTTTGCTGGCGGCCCCGCGAATCCGCCGTTAGCGTCACGCCCATGTCATGCTACCCTCCGACAGTCACTCGGGACTCGACCGATGGGGGCCATCATGACCGCACGTACGCACTTCCCTCTCACCCGCCGGGGTTTCCTCGCCGGGGGCGCCGCCGGAGCTTCCTTGATCGCACTGCACCCCTACTCCGCCTTCGCCGCCGCCAACCAGGCACATCTCAGGATCATGGAGACGACGGACCTGCACGTCCATGTCTTCCCCTACGACTACTACGCCGACAAGCCGGTGGACACCGTGGGCCTGTCCCGGACCGCAAGCCTGATCGAGGCGGTGCGCGCCGAGGCGACGAACGCGATGCTGGTGGACAACGGCGACTTCCTCCAGGGCAATCCGATGGGCGACTACATCGCCTATGAGCGGGGCATGAAGGACGGTGACCTGCACCCGATCATCCAGGCGATGAACACGCTCGGCTTCGATGCCTCGACGCTCGGCAACCACGAATTCAACTACGGGCTCGACTTTCTGATGAAGTCGCTGGCCGGGGCGTCCTTCCCCATCGTCTCGGCCAACGTGGTCAAGAGCCTGGGCGCCTCCCCGCGCGAGGACGAGACGCTGGTCACGCCGTACATCATCCTCGACCGCGAGGTGACGGACGGCGCGGGCGAGAAGCACCCGATCCGCGTCGGCCTCATCGGCTTCGTGCCGCCGCAGATCATGAACTGGGATCGCAAGCATCTCGAAGGCAAGGTCCAGACCCGCGACATCGTGACGACCGCGCAATCCTGGGTGCCCCAGATGCTGGAGGAAGGCTGCGACATCATCGTGGCGCTTTCCCATTCCGGCATCGGCGCGGCCGAGCACACCGAGGGGATGGAGAACGCCTCCACCCCCCTCGCCCGGGTGGACGGCGTCGACGCGCTGATGACCGGACACAGCCACCTCGTCTTCCCGTCCTCCACCTTCGACGGGTTCGCAGAGGTGGATGTTGCCACCGGCACCATTTCCGGCAAGCCCGCCGTCATGGGCGGTTTCTGGGGCTCGCACATGGGGCTCATCGACCTTCTCCTCGAACGCGATGGCAACCGCTGGAAGGTCATATCGTCAACCTCCGAGGCACGGCCGATCTCCCAGCGGAACGAGGACCGCTCCATCACCGCGCTGGTCGAGGACGTGCCGACAGTGCTCGCCTCGGTGCAGAAGGAACATGAAGAGACACTGGCCTATGTCCGCCGCGCCGTCGGCAGGACCTCGGCGCCGCTCTACTCCTACTTCGCGCTGGTGGCCGACGATCCGTCCGTGCAGATCGTCAGCCAGGCGCAGACCTGGTACATCGCCGAGATGCTGAAGGGCACGGAATACGAAGCGCTGCCGCTTCTTTCTGCCGCCGCGCCCTTCAAGGCAGGAGGCCGCGGCGGGCCCGACTACTACACCGACGTGGCACCGGGCGACGTGGCAATCAAGAACGTGGCCGACCTCTACCTCTACCCCAACACGATCCGCGCGGTGAAGGTGACGGGGCAGCAGTTGAAGGACTGGCTTGAACGCTCCGCCGGCATGTTCAACCAGGTGGAGTCCGGGAAGGCCGACCAGGTCCTCCTGAACCCCGACTTCCCCTCCTACAACTTCGACGTGATCGACGGCGTGACCTACGAGATCGACCTCTCCCAGCCGTCGAAATACGGGCCGAAGGGTGAGGATCTGAACCCCGGGGCCAACCGCATCGCCAATCTGATGTATCAAGGCCAGCCGGTCGATCCCGCGGCCGAATTCGTCGTCGCCACCAACAACTACCGCGCCGGCGGCGGCGGCGACTTTCCAGGCGCCAAGGGCGACACGATCATCTTCGAGGGGCCCGACACCAACCGCGACATCATCGTCCGCTACATCGTCGAACAGGGTACGATCAACCCGACGGCCGACGGCAACTGGCGCTTCAGGGCCCTGCCGGGGACCAGCGTGCTGTTCGACACGGGGCCGAAGGCGGCCGACCACCTTGCCGACCTGACGACGCTTGCGATCGAACCGGCGGGCGACGGCCCGGACGGCTTCGCCCGGTTCCGCATCATGCTCTGATCGCGCGCGTCAGGGGCGGGCGGGGCTCGACAGGCCCCGCCCCCTCGCGGCATAAGACCTGCGACAACGGCAGGAGCGGGCGATGCGGCTGATCCTCTGGGCGATCCTTCTGGCGCTCATCCTCGGGGTTGTGGCGTGGCTCACGCGCCCCGGCCTGCCGGAGTTCGACGCGATGCTGCGCGAAGCTATCCAGACGCGGATCGCCACGACCGACGTAGACGCAGGCGGCGATGCCCTGGCCACTGTTGCGCTCATCGGCTGCAAGCTGAAGCCGTCGACCTGTTTCGAGGTCGTTCGGCAGAGCATCGAGGTGACAGAGGAAGACCGCACCCTCTTCACCCGCTTCCAAGTCACCGGCTTTGGCCGCGAAACCACCTGCTCCGGCGCCTTCACGAATATCTGGTGTGAAGGCGACCTGATCCGATGACCTGCATCGCCGTCGTCCGTGGCGCCACTCGCGGTGCGTGGAAGGTCTGCCGGATGGATTGAGCAGGGGGTCAGGACCCGCTGATCCCGGATAGGCGGCATGATTCAGGCTCGGCAAGCGGGCAGACAGATGAGCAGTCCCCTTCGGCTGACCAGGTCCAGATAGCCGGTCTTCGGCCATTTTCCGCCAAGTCGCATGGCACGCCGCGCCTTGATGTTCGCCGGGGCCCAATCGGCATGATCATCATCAATCGCATACGGTTGCGGTCATGCGACATCCTGAAGGAGAGCGGCCCCGGCGAACACGCTCCACAATCGTCGGGAGTGACTTAGCGACAAGCGGGCACTGCCCGGATGATGTAAGGTCAGACCTCAAAGGCGTTCCCTCGGACTCGGCGGGACAACCGCTGCGACGCCGCAGGGCAGCCTGGACTCCATGGCCGACGGGCAGGCGCGTTGCTCCCCGGGGCGGCCACCGGCGGCGCAGGACAAGCACCCGATCCCTTGCTATCACAGCAGGCTTATAATAAGCAGGCTTATGAATTACCGCGTTGACCGACTCGGCACACTCCTTCAGGACACCAGCCGCAGGCTTAGGGGGCGCTTCGAACAGCGCACCTTGGCCTATGGCCTGTCCGCAGCGCAATGGCGCCTGCTGGGCCACCTCCTTCGCACCGGGCCTTCGACCCAGACGGCGCTCGCGTCCCTTCTGGGCGTGGAGCCGATCAGCGTGTCACGCCTGATCGACCGTATGGAACAGCAGGGCTGGGTTCGGCGCGAACCGCATCCCGAGGACCGGCGGGCCAGAATCGTCGTGGCCACGGCGAAGGCGCGCGAGGTCGCGCCAACCGTGCGCGGCATCGCCGAGGCGCTTTATGACGAGGCGCTGACCGGCCTGAGCGATGACGAACGGCGGGTTCTTCATGCCGCACTTCTGAAGATAAGCGAAAACCTGCAGGCGGCGGATCAGGATCCGGCTGCCCGTTCCCCTTCTGTCGAGATCGTAGAATGAACGTCCACACCCCCGCCGATGCCAAAGGCGCCGCGACCGGCGCGCGCGCGATTCCCGCATCCCTTGCACCTACGGCGCGCGCGCTGCAAAAGACCGCGCTTATGCTTTCTGTCCCGCTTCTTTTCGTCCTTGGGGCGGGCGGCTGGTGGGTGTCCGGCGGCGCGTCGGAAACCACGGAGAACGCCAATCTTCACCAACCGCGCATCTCTGTCGCGCCGACGGTGGGGGGCCGCGTCATCTCGGTCGAGGTTCAGGACCTTCAGCATGTTTCGGCGGGGGACCTGCTGTTTCAGGTCGACCCCACGCCCTATGCACTGGCCGTATCGCAGGCGGAAGCCGCCGTCGGCGCCGCGCGGCTTCAGGTGGCACAACTCAAGGCCGCCTATGCACAGGCCACGGCGCAGGCAGCTCTTGCCGCCGATGATGCGCGCTATCAGGCGGACGAGCTGGCGCGGCAGGAGGCGCTGTCGGGCAAGGGCGTCGCCTCCATGAGCACGGTGGACGAATATCGCCATGCCAGCCATCAGGCGAAGGAGCGGGCAGATGTCGTGCGGCTGACGGCCGAACAAGCGCTCGCAGCCCTTGGCGGCGATCCGGACGCGGCGACCGACGACCAGCCTTCGGTCCGTGCGGCCTTGGCCGAACTGGAGCAGGCGCGCTACGACCTGTCAGAAACGAAGGTGACGGCCCCCGCGGACGGCGTGGTCTATCAAGCGTCCTCGTTCCGGCGGGGAGTGATGTTGTCGGCAGGCCAGCCGGTCTTTGCTCTGGTCGAGACCGGCAAGGCGTGGGTCGACGCGAATTTCAAGGAAACGCAGCTTGCCGATCTGGCGACCGGACAGCGGGCCGAGATCGTCTTCGACGCCGCACCGGGGCAAAGCTTCTTGGGGCGGGTGGAGGCGATCGGGGCGGGGACCGGGGCGGAATTCTCGCTTCTGCCCGCGCAGAATGCGACCGGCAACTGGGTCAAGGTCACGCAGCGCGTGCCGGTCCGCATCCGGCTCGACGATCCGGCGGCGGCGGCCTCGCTCGCCTCGGGCGTAAGTGCCGAGGTGACGGTGGATACCTCGACCGGACAGGCGCCACGACTGGCCGTGGCGGAGTAGGCGCGCCATGTCGGACATTCCCGAAAGCCCGCCCGCCGCGCCTGCGGGGGCGGTTTCCGCCCCGCCGGTCGAGGTCAGGCATCGCGGGCTGATCACGCTGTCGATCATGCTGGCGACGATCATGCAGGTGCTCGACACCACCATCGCCAACGTCGCGCTGCCGTCGATGACCGGCGACCTTGGCGCTTCGCAGGACACGATCACCTGGGTTCTGACGAGCTATATCGTCTCTTCCGCCATCATCACGCCGGTGACCGGCTGGCTTGCCGACCGGCTGGGCAAGCGCGAACTGTTCCTGATTTCCATCGTCGGTTTCGTCGCTAGCTCGATCGCCTGCGGCCTGGCATGGAGCCTTCCCTCCATGGTCGCCTTCCGCCTGTTGCAGGGCGTATTCGGGGCGGCCATCGTGCCCTTGTCGCAGACCTTCCTCCTGGACATCAACCCGCGCGAAAAGACCGGGCAGGCGATGGCGATGTGGGGTGCCGGGATCATGGTCGGCCCGATCATCGGCCCGACACTGGGCGGTTGGCTGACTGAAAGTTACAACTGGCGCTGGGTCTTCCTGATCAACCTTCCGGTTGGGGTGATGGCGCTTCTGGGCTGCATCGCCTTTCTGCCGCGCACGCCGCGCAAGCGGCGCAGCTTCGATCTGACGGGCTTTGCGTTCCTGTCCATCGCGCTCGGGTCGCTGCAGCTGATGCTGGACCGCGGCGGCGAGGTAGACTGGTTCGCTGCGGCGGAGATCTGGCTTTACCTCCTTGTATCCATTTCTTGCTTCTGGATGTTCGTGGTGCATATCCTGTGGAAGGAGCATCCCTTCCTTGATCCGCAGATGTTCCGCGACCGGAATTTCCGCATCGGGCTGGTGTTCATCTTCGTGGTCGGGATCATCCTGCTGGCAAGCCTTGCGCTGCTGCCGCCGATGCTGTCGCGCATCCTTGGCTATCCGGTGATCACCACCGGATGGGTTATGGCGCCGCGCGGAGTTGGGACGATGATCTCCATGCTGCTGGTCGGGCGGCTGGTCCGCAAGGTGGACCCGCGGATGCTGGTGCTGGCGGGGCTGTCTCTGACCGCGCTTTCGCTGTGGGAGATGACGGGATTCTCGCCGGACATGGACGCCTGGCCGGTGGTCCGCAGCGGGATCGTGCAGGGGCTGGGGCTGGGGCTGGTCTTCGTGCCGCTGTCCACGATCGCCTTCGCCACGCTTGAGCCGCGTTTCCGTGCCGACGCCACAAGCCTTTTCAGCCTTGTCCGCAACATCGGATCGTCGATCGGCATCTCGGTGGTGACTGCGGCGCTGGCGCGCAACGTTCAGACCAACCATGCGGAACTGGGGGCCTTCATCCAGCCCTACAATCCGTTGCTCGCGCAGGTCAGCCCCGGCGCGGTGGCGGGCGACCCGCAGGCGCTGCAGATGATGGACGCGCTGGTCAACACGCAGGCAGCCATGGTGTCCTATGTGGACGACTTCTATCTGATGATGTGGGTGTCGCTCTTCGCCATGCCGCTGGTGCTGATCCTGCGGCGACCTTCTCGGGCGTGACGCGCGGCCCGGCTGAAATATGGCGCGGGGGCGTTCCGTTCCGCCCTCCCTGTCATGACACCTGCAAACCAAAAGCGCCGGCCGCTGTCGGCCGACGCTTTCCGTCTTCGCAGGCCGCGCGATATCACGGCGCGTGTGCGCAGGTCACGCTCGGGTTGTAGTCGGCGGTCATGCCCGAGGGATTGTCGCGCCAGTGCCAGACGTGGAGTTCGAAGAACGGATCGACCTCATGGACGCCGACCTTGTGCTTGAGCTGCATTTCGTGACCGAGGAAGACTGGCGCGGCCTTGTCCGTCCATTTCGACTGGAAGACGACGTATTCCAAAGCCACGAGATGCATGGTTCCGTCCTGCTGCGGCTCGTACATCAGCACGTCGGGCTGGTTGACGTCGAGCACGCTGTCCATCGCATAGGCCTTGTTGATGTAGTGTTGGCCCATCGCGCCGGCCTCGCCGTGTTCGGTGCAGTCGAAGAGCGGCTCGTATCCGGCGGACAGCGCGTCCTCGATCCGATAGTAGTGCTCGGCGGCAAGGCGCGACGCCTCGGCGTCCTTCGGCGACAGCCTCAGGTCCGCCGCCTTTTCGTGGGCAGACAGGGCTCCGGCGGACGCAAGAACGAGGCCGGCCGCGAGTGCGGTGATTGCAAGTTTCATGAAATATCCTTTCGGGAAATCGGCGCACGCCGAGACGCAACCGCCCGGCGTGCAGGGATCAGGCCAGCGCCTTCTCGACCGGGTCCGGACGAACGACGACCGTCGTCGCCACGGGGTAGAATTCCTCGCCCGGCATCCCGACGCGGCGGGCGTGCTCGCGGATCGCGGCGCCGTCCGTGGCCTCGTAGATGCAGAAGGTGCCGATGCGGCCGTCCGGCTCGTTCACCACATAGCTGCGGATCCAGCGGACCTTGTCCGGCATTTCCTCGTTCCCGATGCGGGCGGACTTCGCCCCCGCGACTTCCAGTTCAGCCAGCGAGGCCCATGCGCTCGGACGGCGGATGACATAGAGTTGCATTGTGCTTCTTCCTTGTGAGAGGGCCAGCTTCCGTCGGCCCGCGTTTGCCGCCACGCCAATCGCGTGACGCCGGCAGAAGTAGCGGAGGAGTGGGAGGAGCGTCCTTATCGCGTCCTTATCGTTGCCGGATCAATCGACAAGTCGGAAGGAGTTCGGGCGAGAGCTATTCTTCCGCGCTCGCGACAGGCGCGGGCAAGGCGCGAGGGATCGGAGCCAGCGCGGCGACCGCCGCGCAGAGGCGGTGCGAGCGGATGCGGTTGCCCGTGCGCTCGGCCGCCGACAACTCCGCCTGCGCCCCTGCCGCATCGCCGGTGCGAAGCAAGGCCTCCGCAAGCTCGATCCGCAGCCGCGCGGCGTGGTATTCGGTGCCCGCCCGCGTCCAGAGTTGGCGCGCCAGCATCAGGTGCCGGATTGCGCCGGCGCCCTGATGCCGCTCAAGGTGATAGTGCGCCTCGGATACCAAGGCGAGAGCGGCGGGATGCGACCCGCGCGCGGGCATCGACTCGATCTCTTCCAGTGTGCGGAATGCAACGTCGAAATGACCGCCGAACGCGGCGATGCGCGCGCGATGGGCGAGCAGTATTCCCCGGCGCTGGACATGATACCAGGTGAGGCCCGAAAGCGCGCGGTCGAGCGCCAGAAGTGCTGCTTCGACGTTGCCGGTTTCCGCCAATAGCATTGCGTTGCCCGGTTCGGCGTCCCAGCCCACCGCATAAGCGGCTGCATAATCGGCGCGCGCGCCATCAAGGTCGCCGATCATCGCCTTGATGTCGCCACGCACCCGGTAGCCGTCACCGATCGACCAGGCTTCTTCGTCGGCAAGCTTACCGATCGCCGAATCTATGGACCGCAATGCGTCGGTCAGATCGCGCTGCGCGCCCAGGACCTCCGCACGGTGCAGATCACAGTTGCCCGGGATCTCGGCGAAGTTCTCTTGGCACCAGGCGTCGAAGCCAAGACTCCATTGCATTGCCCGTGTCCAATCGGGGAGGGTGCGGCACGACCACAGGATATTGCAGTAGACACTGCTGCCAGTAATCGGGTCGACGCCACTCGACAGGGCGATTGCGGCAGCATGGTTCTGCTCGCCCGCGCCCTCTTCGGTCCTGCCAAGTGAGATCTTGTAGAAACCCCGGTATGTGAGGGCCAATGCGATCAATCCGGCATCGTCGCAAGCAATGGCAGCGCGATGCGCTTGCTCGGCCAGTGCCAGTGCCTCGTCACAACGCCCGCTGAAACTCGCCATGCGCGACTTCATCCAGAGGAAATACGCGTCCGTACGGGGATCGTCGATGCCCTCCTTCAGCATTTCGGCCCGATCCAACCAGCCTGCCGCGGCGGCCGCCGCGCTACGTTCCACTTCGATCTTCGCCAGGGTCACCGCATCACGGGCCGCCAGGTGAGGGTTGCCCTCCCTAACATGCGCCGCAACGGCTTGGATCAGGACCGGTATCACCGCCGCAGGACGTCCCAGGCATTCGACCGCAAGCGCCCAGCGGTCGATGTCCTCGGCGGCCAGTTCGCCCGCCGCATCGAGTTTCTCGAAGGTCTGGGTAGCCGCAAGCCAGTCATGTTGCTGCATGAGCCTGAGGGCATCCGCAAGGCCATCGATGGCGGATTCCGATCTGGCCAGGGCAAGGTCGGGTCGGTCAACGGAGAAGCGGTATCCATGCCGCACGAAGCTGCGTATCGCGCCATGCAGTCCGCCGGGTTCGAGTGCGCGCCGCGCCAAGCTCACAAGGCGCTGAAGCGAGGCTTCCGTCACGATGACATCGGGCCATAGCGCGTCCATCAATTCATCCTTCGGGATGACTCGGCCGGCATTTCGGACCAGATGGACAAGCAGATCGAATACGCGCGGCTGAATTGGCACCGGCACACCGCGAAGCGCCAAGTCTCGCGCCTCCTCGTCAAGGATATACGGCCCAAAAGAATGACGCATCAGCGGCACATCTGAATGATCGGCTCAGGATACGCCGAAAAAGTGCTCACACAAGATCGCACGACATTCCCCCGGTGGTGCGTCTCGAATGACGGACACCTCGGCCATGTCCCGGGACAGAATTTGGCTGGGGCGGCCATTGCCGGCGCGCAGGATAAGCTTGTCGACGCTTGCCATCGCCCGGCTCGATTGCCAGGTATGCGCGCCCGGGGTGCTGTCGCCGCGCCCGGCATCGGCGGTGCCCACGCCGGAGTGACGCCGGCGACGGCGTCGGAAGCAGCAGACGTTGCACGGAATATCATCCTCCTGCGCGTCGTCTGCTTGACTTCGCGCCGCCGAAGAGCAGCTTCCGGCTGCCAATCTCGGTGTTGGACCTGCGCTCGGCTCCACTCCCGTGGATTCCGACAGCGTCCGCAGTTGCACGGCAGGCGCGTCCAGTCAAGGAACATGAGCTCCTATTGTCCAAGGGAATTCAGATTGTCTGTCGACGTATCGGGTGACGGCACCCGCTCGGGTTGCCACGAGGCATTTCCGCCGGCCGGAACATGTACGACCGTCGCGGTCCCGCGAGCGTCGGCATCTCGTGAAAAGGGGGCACGGCCACGGGTTCGGGGCGAAGCGGCGGGCGGGCGGAAAGGGAAACCGGCAGGTGCTGACGGGTGGACGCCGCCCGCCTGCGACCCTACCTTAGCCAGAGCCCCGAATCCGAGCGCGCCATGACCGAGACGACCGGGACCAGATATCAGGTCCTCGCCCGCAAGTACCGCCCCGAGACCTTCGCCGACCTTGTCGGGCAGGACGCGATGGTGCGCACCCTGAAGAACGCCTTCGCAGCCGACCGGATCGCCCAAGCCTTCATCATGACCGGCATCCGGGGGACCGGCAAGACCACGACGGCGCGGATCATCGCCAAGGGGATGAACTGCATCGGACCGGATGGCCTGGGCGGCCCCACGACGGAGCCCTGCGGCAAGTGCGAGCATTGCGTGGCGATCATGGAGGGCCGCCATGTCGACGTGATGGAAATGGATGCGGCCAGCCGCACCGGCGTCGGCGACATCCGCGAGATCATCGAAAGCGTCCACTATCGCGCCGCCTCGGCACGCTACAAGATCTACATCATCGACGAAGTCCACATGCTCTCCACCAACGCCTTCAACGCACTTCTGAAGACGCTGGAGGAACCGCCCGCGCATGTGAAGTTCATCTTCGCCACGACCGAGATCCGCAAGGTTCCGGTCACCGTCCTCAGCCGCTGCCAGCGCTTCGACCTGCGCCGGATCGAGCCCGAGGTGATGATGGCGCTCCTGCGCAAGATCGCCGCGGCGGAGGGCGCCGGGATCACCGACGACGCACTCGCACTCATCACCCGCGCGGCCGAGGGCTCGGCCCGCGACGCGACCTCGCTCCTCGACCAGGCGATTTCCCACGGCGCGGGAGAGACGACGGCGGGCCAGGTCCGCGCGATGCTTGGCCTCGCCGACCGGGGCCGGGTGCTCGATCTCTTCGACCTGATCCTGAAGGGCGATGCGGCCGGGGCCCTGACCGAGCTTGGCGCGCAGTACGCCGGCGGCGCCGACCCGATGGCGGTCTTGCGCGACCTTGCCGAAATTACCCACTGGGTCAGCGTGATCAAGATCACGCCCGAGGCGGCCGACGATCCCACCGTTTCGCCCGACGAACGCACACGGGGCCAGGCCATGGCCGCCGCCCTGCCGATGCGCGTGCTTTCGCGCATGTGGCAGATGCTTCTGAAATCGCTGGAAGAAACCGCCGCCGCCCCGAATGCGATGATGGCCGCCGAGATGGCGGTGATCCGCATGACCCATGTGGCCGACCTGCCCGATCCGGAAAGCCTCATCCGCCGCATGGCCGAGGGGCCGGGGGCTGCTGCACCCGTCGGTCGCGGCCCCGCGCCCGGCGGTCCGCCGACCCATGCGGCACCCCGCGCGGAGGTCGCCTCCGCGCCCAGCGTGACCGTCACCGCCACCGGCGCGGCAACGGCACTGGCGCCCGCGCCCGAGGTGGCACTGGCCCGCTACGCGAGCTTCCCAGCGGTGGTGGAACTGATCCGCGCAAACCGCGACGTGAAACTGCTACTCGAGGTGGAAAACCACCTCCGCCTCGTCCACTACGCCCCCGGCCGGATCGAGTTCGAGCCCACCCCCGACGCCCCTCGCGACCTTGCCGCAACGCTGGCGCAAAGGCTGCAGAGCTGGACGGGTGTGCGCTGGGGGGTTTCCGTCGTGTCGGGCGGCGGCGCGCCCACGGTCGCGGAGGAACGCGACGCCAAGAACTTGGCTGCAAGGGAAAAGGCGCGCGATAATCCGCTGGTCCAGGCCGTCTTCGCCGCCTTCCCCGACGCGCGGATCGTGGACGTGAGGACCCCGGCAGAGGCTCGGGCCGCGGCCGGGGTCGCAGCCCTGCCCGCGGCCGATGACGACACCGGGGCCGACTGGGACCCCTTCGAGGAAGAGTGAGGATGACAGGATGCTGAAAGGACTGGGCGGCCTCGGCGACATGGCCAAGATGATGAAGGCCGCGCAGGAGATGCAGGCCAAGATGACCGCGCTGACCGAGCAGATGGACCGGATCACCGTCACCGGCGAGAGCGGCGCGGGGCTGGTGAAGGCTGTCTGCACCGCGAAGGGCGATCTGAAGTCGCTCGATATCGACCCCTCCATCTTCCAGCCATCGGAGAAGGAAGTGGTCGAGGACCTGATCCTCGCCGCGATCAAGGACGCGCAGAAACGCGCGCAGGACCGCCTGCAGGAGGAGCAGAAGCGGATGATGCAGGACCTCGGCCTGCCCGCCGACGTGAAGCTGCCGTTCTGAGGCTGTCTTGAGCGAGGCCCCCCGCGACATCGAGGCGCTGATCGAGCTGATGGCCCGGCTGCCGGGCCTCGGCCCCCGCTCGGCACGTCGGGCAGTGCTGCATTTGATCAAGAAGCGGAGCCAGATCATGGCGCCGCTCGCCCAGGCGATGGCCCAGGTGGCGGCAACGGCCCGCGAATGCGCGACCTGTGGCAACATCGGCACCGCCGACATCTGCGACATCTGCCGCGACGAGCGCCGTGCGACGGGCGAAATCTGTGTCGTGGAGGACGTGGCCGACCTCTGGGCGATGGAACGCGGGCGGGCCTTCAAGGGTCGCTACCACGTTCTCGGCGGAACACTTTCGGCGCTCGATGCCGTGGGGCCGGAGGAACTGCGCATCCCGCGGCTCGTGGCACGCGTACGCGACGAGGGGGTGCGCGAGGTCATCCTTGCGCTGAACGCCACCGTCGATGGCCAGACGACGGCGCATTACATCGCCGAGGCGCTGGAGGGGACGGGCGTGGCCGTCAGCACGCTCGCCCAGGGCGTGCCGATCGGGGGGGAACTCGACTACCTCGACGACGGGACGATCCAGGCGGCACTCAGGGCCCGCAAGCGGGTGTAGGAGGGACCGGGCGCCTGGTCCGGTCTAAACTGCGGCGGGTTTGCCGACACCCGACTCTGATGATGTGACCGCCCCCCGACGGCATCGATGTGCCACGGTGGGTCTGCGACGATCCACAAAGGGGGGACGGTCATGTCGGAGATTATCACGGTCGGGCTCGATCTGGCG
>NZ_JAYRTX010000034.1:0-29203 GCF_041919395.1 Albidovulum sp. | reverse complement strand
GGCAGGTCGTGACGCGCCAGCCGCTCCACGACGACCTCCGGCGGGCAGGGCAGGCCCGTCACCGGGTCGAGGTAGCGCGGATAGGCGATGAGCGCGGCATGGACGAAGGCCGCGAGCGTCGGCCGCGCCCGGCGGCGGGGCGGCTCGGGGAAGAGATCGCGCGTGAGTCCCCATCCGGCGTAGAAGGGCATCCCGAGGCAGGTCACGGGCCTGCCCCGCATCAGCGCCTCGAAACCGAGGGTCGAGGTGATCGTCCAGACCTCGTCGACATGCTCGATCAGCGTCGCGGGGCTGACGCGGCGGACGATGGCGTCGGAAAGCCGCTCGGCCGCCTTCAGCGGCGCTGCGCCCGGCCTGAGCCCCGCCTCCACGTCGGGATGGGGCTTGTAGATCACCACGGCGTCGGGGTTCTCGGCCCGAACCCGCTCGAGGAGCGCGAGATTCGTGTGTTCCCGCCCCGCGCCGAGGCGGATCGACGCGTCGTCCTCCACCTGTCCCGGCACGAGGATGCGACGCCCCTGCGGAAGCTCGGGCAGCGCCTCGGCCTCGAGGTTGTATTTCGTAAGCCCCGCCCGGACGATCCGCGCCATCAGCCGCTCCGCCCGCCCCTCGCCGCCGGGCGGCGGGCCGGCTGTGACCAGCCGCTCCAGTTGGCTCTCGCCGGCAGGGTCGTAGTAGATGCCGACGGGATCGGCGACGAGCGAAAGGGGCGGGACAAGCTCGGCCCCGAGGCCGCGCGAGCGGAGGAACCCGTCCTCGACCCGGGCCAGCGGGATGTCCCCCGCGAAGGTGGCGAGCGGCCCCGCTTCCGCCGCGCCCCAGAGGAGGAGCCCGCGCCCCTCGGTCCGCGCCCTGGCCACCGCACGTCCGGGGTCTTCCTCGAACACGAGCGGGCGTTCCCGCCCGAAGACTTTCTGCAAGTGTGGCCGCTTCCAGAGCCGCATCCCCACCGCGACATGGCCTCGCCGGTCCTCGCGGAAGGCCCGCACCTCGGCCTCGAGCTGGTCCACGGCCTCCTCGAAGGAACAGAGCCGGTCGCGGCAGGCATCGTACCAGGTGGGCGCGAGGATCATCGCGGCGGCGAAGAGCTGGGCCCGGGTCAGCCGGCGTTCACGCCGGGCCACCGGGTTCTCGTCGGCGGTCAGGCCCCAGCCCGCGTAGAACGGCTGGCCGAAGACGCGGGGGCGATGGCCGGCGAGGATCGCCTCGAACCCCAACTGGGAGGAGACGGTATAGACCCCGACGGCCCCTTCCATCAGCCGCCAGGGCGAGACGGGCGCATCAAGCAGCGTGATCCGGCCGTGCGCATGGCCCTCGTTGTAGTGCCCCGGCCGCTTGCCGGCAGCGGTCTCGGGATGGGACTTGATGACGACGCGGGCACCCGGGTGTTCCTCCTGCGCGAAGACCAGCATCTCGCGGAAGGTGGAGGCGGAGGCGCCGCCCCATTCGATCGAGGCATCGCCCTGGGTCTGGTCGATCACCAGCACATAGCCCGGCGCCGGCACTGGCAGGGCCGGGTCGAAGGCGTTGTATTTCGACAGGTGCGCGGCGCGCAACCGCTCGATCCCGTCGCGGGCGCGGGCAAGGACCGCGCCGTCGTCCAGAGGGGCGGTGGCCAGGATGCGTTCCAGCCGCGAGGGGTGGGAGGAGTCGAAATGCACGCCGAGATCGTCGATCAGAAGGCCGAGCGGCGGACCGCCGCCATCGCGGCCCGGCCGGACAGAACGGAGGAAGGCGTCCTCCACCCGCACCACGGGCGTCTCCGTCCATTCCGAGACGGCCTCGCCACGGGGTGCGGTGGGGCTCCGGCCCCAGACACCGACGCGGTCCGCGGCGCCCGCAGGCTTGCCGAGCCGGAGGTCGTAGCCGGCAAGGGTGAGGATGCGACGGATGCGCGGTTCGGTCAGGAAGCCGCCGGAGAACACGAACAGCCGCCGGGAAGCCTCGGCCGCGGCGGCATCGGCGGCGCCCGCGGGCATCAGTCGGCGACGTTCGACACCGATCGGGCGGAATTGGCCGCGCCCGTCAGTGCGGCGAGCGTCTTGTGCCACTGGACGTAGGGCGCCTCGGTGACATAGATCGTGTCGTCGTCGCGGATCATGAAGTCGCGCGCGTTGAAGATGCCCGATGGCTCGGTCAGGTCGAGCACATAGGCCATGCGGACCGGTCCCGCCAGATCGCCGCGGCCAAGCACCGCGTTGGCGATCTCGGGGGCCTCCTCGCGCAGGACGAAGACGCCGGTCGGGTCGGCGAAGTTGGTCGAGAGGCCTCCGACCTGGGCGATGGCCTCGACCGCCGAAAGCTCCTGCGTCTCGAACTGCACGCGGTGCTGCCCACCCGTTGCGCCAAGCGCGGTGAAGGCGCGCTGGTCTTTCTCGACGAGGATGATGTCGCCCGGTCTGAGCGCGATGTCGTAGCGCGGATCGTCGTAGAGATCGGTCAGCCAGACCGTGCTCGTATGCGTGCCGCGGGTGATGGTGATCTGGGCGATCTCGGGCTGGATCACCACGCCGCCGGCCCTGGCGATCATCGCCGCGAGCGTACGCGTCGGCCGCTCGATCGGATAGACGCCCTGGGCGCCGACGCCCCCCATGACCGAGACGGTCGCTCCGTCGCCGGCGAGCCGCGACACCGTGACCTGCGGGTCGGGCGTCTGGCTTTCGAGCTTGCCGGTAATGACCCGTCTCAGCGCCTCGGGCGTGTTGCCCGCGGCCTTGATCCGGCCTGCGTAGGGCACGAAGATGTAGCCGTCGCCGTCCACCTGCACCTGTTGCAGCGTGGTCGAGTTCAACCCCTGAGCGGCGAGAAGTCCGTTGTCGACGTTTTCCCAGACCGACAGGTTCAGCACGTCGCCCGGGCGGATATCGTCCGAACCGACGACGCCTGCTCCCAAGAAGCCGTTGGTGAAGCCGAGGGGCGGCACGACCGACGCCGCTCGGGCGACCTCGGCATCGACGCTGACGATGAATGCGTCTCCCGACTGTTCGACGGAACTCTTGTAGATTTCGCGCTTGCTGGGACCCGAGCGTGGCAGACCGCAAGACGCCAGAAGCGCCGCAACGGCCAATAGTGCCGCCCCACGCGCCCAGCGGGTCGAATACATCCTCACGCTCAGGCTCCTCTTGACGGGAAACTGCCTCAAGTCCGGACCGAGCCTAATGAAACCGCAGTGGCTTTTCCAGCGGTACTATTGCGAGCGCGCCAACTGTTGCCGTGCTGCCGCTTTGCCCTCGACCAGCGCGTCGTAGGGATCGCGCGGCGCGAGGATCATGTCGACGACCTGGCGGAGGAGGAATCGGCGCCCCTGCGCGGAGTAGAATCCGCCGGGGACCTGCGAGGTTTCCAAGAGATAATGGCGGTAGTCGCGGTAGGCGCGCTGGTCGGGCCGCTGCGGATCGGCGAAGAACTCCGGCAGCGTCTGGGAGGAGACGAATTCGGGCTTGGCGTAGACGGCGCGGCCGAAGGCGCGCAGCGGCAGACCGCGCCAGAGTACCTGCTGGCCGGCGGTCGAATTGACCGTCACCGCGCTCCGCGCCCCGTCAAGGAGCCGCGCAAGCTTGCCGCCGCGGACAAGGTGGACGCGGTGTCCGATCCCCAGGCGGCGCGCGCCGTCGCGCACCGCTCCGCCGATGTTGGCGCGCCCGTCCTCCAGGGGATGGGCCTTGAAGACGAGGTGGTGGTGCGGGGCCGCGCCGGCCGCGAAGCCGTCGAGGCAGAGCGTGATGAACTCGGTCATCGACCCGAAGTCGGAATGGGTCCGGAAGCTCGCGTCGTGTTCGAGCTGCAGAAGCACGAGGTGGTACGGAAAGGCGCCGCGGCGGATGCGCCAGGTCGCCAGCCGCCGTTCCAGCCGGTGCACCGGCATGAGGAGGAGCCGGCGAAGGTAGAGGCGGAACTCCTCCGTCACGCTCACGCCGCGGTGCGGTCGGAACCCGGCGTAGCCGCGGTTGAACGCGAGCACGAGGAAGTGATAGAGCGCGCCATAGAAGATGTGCTCGCGCATGTCGCCCCAGTGCGCGGGGGCCTTCGGCATCTCCATCTCCGACCGCGCCAGCGCCGCGCGCATCCCCGCCACCGAAAGCGTCATCAGCCGGGAGTGTCCGTTCGATCCGCCGCGCTCGTAGGTCGCCCAGTAAGGCCTGAGATAGCCTTCCTCGAAGACATGCACGGTGATGCCGCGGGCCTTCGCCTCGCGGATCGCCTCGGCGTGGATCGGGCGGGCGTCGCCGTAGAGCACAAGGTCGGTGATCGCGAGCCGGTCGAGGTGGTCGGCGCAGGCGGCCGGCCAGTCCTCCGGCTGGCCGGTGTAGGGAAGATATCCCTCGCGGCCCCAGAAGACCTCGTCGCCCCTGTTGAAACCGACACGCCAGACCTCGGCGCCGGCGGTTTCGAGCATCGCGCCAAGCTTGCGGAAGAACGGTCCGTGCGGACCCTGAAGCATCAGGACCCGGCGTGTCGTCCGGCCATGTCCCTCGGTGTCCTTCACTTTCCTCCATCCCCACAGCTCCTTGTGGCTTGCCGTGCGGGGGTTGTCACGTGCCATCGCGCCATATCGCATCGCTTTGGCAGGACTGTGGCAGGGGCGGCGCGCGCCCTTGCGACGTCGCGCGGCCGGGGGTAGGCAGGTGGAAAGAGGAGGTCCGCTATGTTCACCGGGATCATCACTGACGTGGGCGAGGTTCTCGCGCTCGATCAGGCGGGCGATCTTCGCGCGCGAATCGCCACGCATTTTCCCGTGGCCGGGATCGACATCGGCGCCTCCATCGCCTGCGACGGGGTCTGCCTGACGGTGGTCGCCGTTGGCGAGCATCCGCGCGGCTGGTTCGACGTGCAGATATCGGCCGAGACGGTGTCCAAGACCAACCTCGGCGGCTGGCATGCGGGCAAGCGGCTCAACCTCGAACGTGCGCTGAAGGTGGGCGACGAACTGGGCGGCCACATCGTGTCCGGCCATGTCGATGGCGTGGCCGAGATCGCGGCCATGCGCGACGAAGGCGACAGCACCCGCTTCACCTTCTGCGCGCCCGTGGCGCTCGCCGGGTTCATCGCGCCCAAGGGGTCGGTCGCGCTGAACGGCACCTCACTCACGGTGAACGAGGTCGCCGGGGCGGAGTTCGGCGTGAACATCATCCCCCACACCAAGGCGGTGACGACCTGGGGCGAGGCCAGGGTCGGCGACCGGGTCAATATCGAGATCGACACGCTCGCACGTTATGTCGCGCGGCTCAGGGACTGGTCCGGGGCATGACACGGGCGGGCGCCGGCCGGGGACACAACGGCGGCCCGACGGTGGAGCCCGCCTCCGCCTGGCGGCGGTATTGCTGGCAGGCTGCGCGTGCGGCGCTTCTGCCGAAGCTGCCCATCGAGATCGTGCGCCTTCAGGTACGGCGCGCCGCCGAAATCGGCCTCGACTACCGAACCTATGCCGGCGTGCGCGCGACGACGGGGCATGACCTCGTGGCCTTCCTTTTCTCGACCAACGCGCTCCGCCTCCTGCGTGACGGCGACCGGCTGGCGGCCGGGGATGCCGAAAAGCTTGCGGGCCTGCGCCACATCCGACGGCTCGTGGCGACGCAACCGCCGCTCGACCCCGGGCGCATCCGTCGGGCCCTTGAGGGGCAGGGCGTCGCGGTCGACGCCGCGGCCCGCGCGCCGGGACTTAAGGACGGCTGGGGCGAGACGCGCGCCGCACTCGCCGTCCTTCTGGCCGAGATCCGCGCACCCGCTGACCGGGTGCTCCTGGTCGGGGAAACCGCGCTGGAACGCGAGTGGGTCGGCGCGGCGCGGCTGGCGGGGTTCCTGCCCGGCGACCGCTACTTCGGCCGCCCCGGCACTGTTCGGGGCTGAACAGCGCCTCCGCACTGGCAAACCCCGGCCGCTTGGGCTATCGCGGGCAGGAACAAGCCGGAACCGCAGCCATGACCGATCCTCTCGACGATCTGACACGCGCCATCTCTCCCACCGAGGAGATCATCGACGAGGCGCGCAACGGGCGCATGTTCATCCTGATCGACGAGGAGGACCGCGAGAACGAGGGCGACCTCGTGATCCCCGCGCAAATGTGCACGCCCAATGCGATCAACTTCATGGCGACCCACGGGCGCGGTCTCATCTGCCTCACGCTCACCTCGCAGCGGATCGACGCGCTCGGCCTCTCGCTGATGTCGACCAAGAACTCCTCGCGTCACGAGACGGCCTTCACCGTCTCGATCGAGGCGCGCGAGGGGGTGTCCACCGGCATCTCGGCCCATGACCGGGCGCTGACCGTCGCCGTGGCGATCGACCCGACGAAGGGGCCGGCCGACATCGCGACGCCCGGCCACATCTTCCCCCTGCGGGCGCGGGACGGTGGCGTGCTCGTCCGCGCCGGCCATACCGAGGCCGCGACCGACATCGCGCGGCTCGCCGGCCTCAACCCCGCCGGAGTGATCTGCGAGATCATGAACGAGGACGGCACGATGGCGCGGCTGCCCGACCTCGTCGGCTTCGCGCAGCGGCACGGGCTCAGGATCGGCACGATCACCGATCTCATCGCCTACCGCCGTCGCCATGACAACCTCGTGCGCGAGACGCTGAGGAAAACCGTCACCTCGGCCCATGGCGGCGACTGGACGATGCGCATCTTCACCGACGTGACCGAGGGAACCGAGCATGTCGTGCTGACCAAGGGCGACATCACCACGCGCCAGCCGGTTCTCGTGCGCACCCATGCGCTGAACGTGCTGGAAGACGTGCTGGCGCTCGGTCCCGCGCCGGAGGGAGAACTGGCGCGCGCCATGAAGATCATCGCCGAGGAGGGGCGGGGCGTGGTCTGTCTCTTCCGCGATCCGCAGGCCAAGCTTCTGGCCGAGGACGAGGACGACGGGCCGCGTACGGTCAAGCAGACCGGGCTCGGTGCGCAGATCCTCTCCTCTATGGGCCTTAAACAACTGATCCTGCTGACAGATTCGCCGCTCACCCGCTATCTCGGGCTCGATGCCTACGACCTCCACATCGCTGGCACGCGGCCCATTACGAAAGGCTGACCCATGGCCGGATCCGAAGCCCATTACACGCTGCCGCTGCCGGTCTTCGACAAGCCGGTGAAACTGCTGATCGTCGTCGCGCCCTATTACCGGGACATCGCCGACAATCTCGTCGCCGGGGCGCGGGCCGTGGCCGCGAGGGCCGGCGCCGCAGCCGATCTGGTGGAGGTGCCGGGTGCGCTGGAAATCGCGCCGGCGATAGGCATGGCCTTCCGCATGGCCGACTACGACGGTTTCGTGGCGCTCGGCTGCGTCATCCGGGGCGAGACGACGCATTACGACACGGTCTGCAACGACAGTTCGCGCGGCCTGACGCTTCTGGGATTGAACGGCGCCTGCATCGGCAACGGCATCCTGACGGTCGAAAACCGCGACCAGGCCGTCGTGCGCGCCGAGCCCGCGGGCCAGGACAAGGGGGGTGGCGCGGCGGCGGCGGCGCTGCACCTCGTCGCACTTTCCCGCAAATGGGCGCGCCAGACGAAGGGGATCGGCTTCAAGCCCGCGGGCGAGGAGTTCCGCATCGCCAGCGCCGCCGGAGGCACGGAGAGGCCATGACCGGAGACCGCAAGCCCTCGGCGGCCGAACACCGCCGGATGCGTTCGGCCGCCCGGCTCTACGCCGTGCAGGCGCTCTTCCAGATGGAGGCCGCGGGCCAGACCGCCGAGAAGGTCGCGCGCGAATTCGAGACGCACCGCTTCGGCGCGATCTACGACGAGGACGAGATGTCCGAGGGCGATCCCGATCTCTTCCGCCGGCTGGTGGGCGAGGCGGTCAACTGGCAGGCGAAGATCGACCAGATGACCGACCGCGCGCTGGTGGCGAAATGGCCGATCGACCGGATCGACCCGGTCCTCAGGGCGCTTTTCCGGGCGGCAGGGGCCGAGCTGCTCGATCCCGCCACCCCGCCCAAGGTCGTCATCACCGAATTCGTCGATGTCGCCCGCGCCTTCTTCCCCGACGGGCGGGAGCCGAAGTTCGTCAACGCCGTGCTCGACCACATGGCGCGCGAGGCGCGGCCCGAGGCGTTCTGAGCAAGGCGCCGCCGATCGCGCGGCTGCGACGCTTCGACACTGGCGGCGGCTCCTCTGCGCCCCTATTCTTTGCCCAACCGAGGAGCCGCCCATGCCCGATCTTGTCCGTCTCTACATCCGCAACGTGCTCATCGGGTTCGCGCTTTCAGCGGTCTTCGTCGGCGCGCTTCTGGGGCTCAACGTGGCGAACCTCTGGCACCTCGTCTCCACCTCGCCGATGGGCTGGGTCGCGGGCCTGATGCTCTTCGTCTTCAACGGCATCGTCTTCGCCGGCGTCCAGTTCGGCATCGTGATCATGCGGATGGAGGACAAGGGCGGCGACGGCGGGCGCGGCAGGAGAATGCCGGTCGGGCCGGCGGTGCCCGCGCTCGCCCATGCCACCGTCGGCACGCGCAGGGCGCAGCGCCGCGACTGATCGCTCACGGGTCTGTCGGGCTGAGGGGGCGGCGGGAACCGCGGCAACCGTGGAAGCGTGTTTTTCCCGAGAGCCTGGCTTGACCAGGTGGGCGCCAGATACCGGGACCACGGTCCCGGCAGAGCCAGCTCCCTCGGAAGAGATTATCGGCCACTGGAAAAGGGCCTCTCACGCGAAGGGCAGAACCCGCCACTGACCAATCTAGGACCGGCGGGGTGCGACCGCAAGGGCGGAGCGGACCGAACGCGCATGGTCAGGATTCCCTGACTGTTTGTGCGCAAACGGTCGTGTTACCTGCCCGCCGCCGGGGTCCGACCCGGCGTCATTTTCGGAAAGTCATCATCATGAAAGGCATTGGCCTCCTCTTCTTCGCCTCGGGCGCAATTTACGGCATGGGCGGCATGGCGCTCGGCATCTGGATGGGCACGGCGCACGACTTCACGCTCGCCCCGGCCCACGCGCACCTCAACCTTCTCGGCTTCGTCACTATGTCGCTGATGGGCGTCTTCTACCACGTCACGCCTTCGGCGGCCCACCGCTTCCTCGCGCGGCTGCATTTCGGCTTGGCGACGCTCGGGGTCTGGCTGATGGTGCCGGGCATCGCGCTTTCCGTGACGGGCGGCAACCCGGGAATGGCCATCGTCGGCTCGCTCCTGACGGCGGCGGCGATGCTCACGTTCCTTGTCAACCTTGCGCTCACGGCGTTCGGACCGGTGCGCGGCGCCCGCGCGCTGCCCTGCTGACCGGCATGGGCTGGACAAATGTTCACACAATGTTCATAGTCCGCCCATGCCCGTTTCCGCCCCGTCGTCCGAGCTCTCGCTGATGCCCGGCCAGCTTCTGGCCCGCGGCGTCTGCCGGCACCTCCTCCACCACGGCTTCGCCACGGTCGAGGAACTGGTGCCGGCACCGGGCCTCCGCGTCGACGTGATGGCGCTCGGCCCGAAGGGGGAGGTCTGGATCGTCGAGTGCAAGTCGGGCCGCGCCGACTTCACCTCGGACCGCAAGTGGCGGAACTACCTCGAATGGTCGGACCGCTTCTTCTGGGCCGTAGATGCCGAATTCCCGGTCGATCTGCTGCCGCCTGACACCGGGCTCATCCTCGCCGACGGCTATGATGCCGAGATCGTCCGCATGTCGCCCGAGACACCGCTCGCAGGGGCGCGGCGCAAGGTCATGCTGCACAAGTTCGCCCGCCATGCCGCGCTGAGACTGCAGGCCGCGCGCGATCCCGCCATCAGCCTTTCCGGGGTTTTCCTTTAGCGCCGCCCGTGGCTTTGCCTGCCTTGCCGCCGGCGCCGCCCATGGCGCGCGCGGCTTCGGCCGCCGCGATGAGCTCCTCGGCGATCTCCTCGGCCTCTTCCGGCTCGAAATCGAGCGGGAGTTCGACGCCCTCCGCCTCCACATAGATCCGCACCATACCGAGCGAGGTGGGACCGATCTGCAGGTTGGCCGCGATGTCGCTTTCCTTGTCTATGCCCATGGCTCGCCTCCCGTTCCTTCCGGACCGGGCTAGCGCGGACCGGTGCTGGGGACAAGCCGGCATGATGCTTGATTGACACAAGCGAGCGATCGAGGCCGCCAGCGAGCCCCTCTGGCCAGGCTCGCGATCCCTGGGGAAGGGGGGGCGCGATCGACGCGACGCGGGCCCTCAACTGCGCCCAGACGCGCGGACGTGGCCAGCCCGGCCGATCCTGACCGGGGTCCGGCTCTTCCCCCCTCGGCCCGGCGCGCGCCCGCGGTCGACCGGAGGTAGGAGCGCGTCCTCAGACGGCGGCCGGAAGGAGGATTCTCGCCCTTGCATTTGGGGGGGCGCGGCGCTAAATGCCCCCCGAGTGCCGCCTTAGCTCAGTTGGTTAGAGCACCAGATTGTGGATCTGGGGGTCCCCCGTTCGAGCCGGGGAGGCGGTACCATCCCCCGGAACTCACGCCTTGCGCGACGCGCTCAGGACCGGGAACGGCGCCGGTCTGGCCAGCGCGGGGAGATGCACGCCAAGGAAGGCGAGCCAGGCGCCCGACCAGAGGGCGCCGGAGAGCGCGATCCAGGGTGCCGGGTCGCCGGCCGCCTCTGCCGCTGTCCGCACGAGGGCCGCCGCGAAGAGCGCCGCGAAGGCCATCCGGTGGAGCGGGTGCGGCCGCAGCGGTCCGCCGTCCGTCCGTCCCATGGTCGCGCGGGCGGCAAAGGCGAGGACCATCGACCCCATGGCCGCCATCGTGACGAGATGTTCCGCCGCCGCCGGCGGCAGCGCGCCCAAGCGGCCGAGGGCGAGGCCGGCGAGAGCTGGGGCAAGGGCCGCGTAGGCGAGGGCCAGCATCAGGTTCGCCGCGCCCGCCTGCCAGAGGCCCCGGACGCGCGTCAGGACCCAGAGCGCCGCGAGCGCGAGCGCGATGGCCGAGGGTACCGCTGCCGGAACCATCGCGGCCCCGGCGAGGCAGAGACCGGGCCACAGTGGACCGGTCGCCGTCGTGCCCGGCACCCGGCCGGGTTCGGAGGCAAGGAAGGCTGGCACCGCGCGCCCCCCGACGGCAAGGATAAGGGCCGCCATGGCGAGCGGCAGCGCGCCGGCCGGTATGTGGTCGCGGATCAGCGCCACCTCGGCGAGGACAAGGGCGATCGGCGCCGCGGCGAGCGGCAGGCGTGCCCACCGTCGCGCCATGACCACGGGCCAGAGCACGGAACCGGCGACGGGCACCAGCGGCAGGGCGGGGGCAAGCGCCGCCTCCGGCCAGCGCAGCGCGGCGATCCGCGCCGCGAGCGCCAGGGTGCCGAGGAGCCAGGCGGGGAGCGGCGCATCGCGGCCCGTCCAGGCCCGCTGGGCGGTCAGCACGTAACCCGCGACCGCCGCGCCGCCGAAGCCGAAGATGCCGAGGCGGACATGCGCCAGCCGCGGATCGTCGAGCGGCAGGAGCCAGACCCAGGGCAGCGCCGTCGCGAGGGCCGCGGCGAGGGCGAAGAACACGCCCGCCGGGTGTCGCCAAAGCGCGGCGCGTGCCGGGGTGCCGTCCGGGCTCACCGGGTCACGTCCCGCCGATCGCCACGCGCTGCCGCAGCGCACCCGTTTCGGCGTCGAGAATGAGGATCTCCTCGGTGTCGGTGACGACGGCGATCCAGCCGCGGCCGAAGGTCACCGCCTCGGCGGTGAGCCCATCGGGAAGCACGACATGTTCGGGCAGGTTGGGGCGGACCGCGGTGACCGACGGCAGGCGGATGACAAGGAGCACGATGATCGTTATCAGTCCGGCAATCATCGTCCCGGCAAGGGCGGTGACGAGGAGTTTCAGGAAGCGCAGTTCCGGCGGCGGAGCGGCGCCGTTTCCGTGCGGAGCGTCGTCGATGTCGGAGGCCAAGGGCCGCATCCTTTCGGTCGAGATCGGGTCCAACCCGCCCGACCGCCTTGATAAGGCGCTCGCCCGCGATGTGCCAGCGGAAGCGTCGCTGTCGCGCTCGCGCCTCGCCCGGCTTCTGGCCGAGGGTGCGGTGACGAAGGCCGGCGTGCCCGTCGCCGACCCCAAGGCGAAGGTCGCGGAGGGCGAGACCTATGCCATCGCCCTCGGCCCGGCCGAGGAGGTGGCGACGAAGGCCGAGGCGATCCCGCTGAAGATCCTGTGGGAGGACGCCGACCTCATCGTCGTCGACAAGCCTGCCGGCATGGTCGTCCACCCCGCGCCGGGCTCGCGCGACGGCACGCTCGTCAACGCGCTCCTGCATCACTGCGGTGACACGCTTTCCGGCGTGGGAGGCGAGAAGCGGCCGGGCATCGTCCACCGGATCGACAAGGATACCTCGGGCGTCCTGGTGGTTGCCAAGAGCGACCGCGCGCACCATGGCCTTGCGCGCCAGTTCGAGAAACATACCGTGGAAAGGCACTACCTCGCCCTCGTCCATGGCGTGCCGGACCGGAGCGACCCGCGCCTTGGCGGTGTGAAGGGGGTGAGCTTCGAGCCGGGGGGCATCCTGAAGATCACCACCCAGCTTGCCCGCCACAAGACCGACCGCCAGCGCCAGGCCGTGCTTTTCCACGGCGGTCGCCACGCGGTGACGCGCGCGCGCGTGGTGGAGACCTTCGGGGCGCCGCCGGCGCTGGCTCTCGTCGACTGCTGGCTCGAGACCGGGCGGACGCACCAGATCCGCGTCCACATGGCCCACTCGGGCCACGGGCTTGTCGGTGATCCGACCTATGGCGGACGGCGCAAGCCCTCTGCCACCGCCCTGGGACCGGAGGCGGCGGCGGCCGTGGCCGCCTTCCCGCGCCAGGCGCTCCACGCGGCGACGCTCGGCTTCGTCCATCCGGTGAGCGGAGAGGACTTGCGCTTCACCGCCGATCTGCCGGAAGATTTCGCGGGGCTCCTGGCACGCCTCAGGTCCTGATCCCCGGTCTTGCGCAAAGGCTTCCCGGTGACCCTCAGCTTCGGCGTCCTCCTCCATCTCGCGCTTCAGCTCATGACCGCGCTCCGTGCGCTGACCCGGCGCGATCGTCAGCCTGCGGCACGGGCGGCGTGGCTCCTCCTGATCGCGGGCCTGCCGATCCTGGGCGTTGTGCTCTACTTCCTCTTCGGCGAGGTGAACATCGGCGCGCGCACCCGTCGCCGGATGACGGACGTCACGGCCCGGCTCGGGGCGCCACGCCTCGCCGTTCCGGGGGAGTCCGCGCCGGCCGTGCCCGTGACCCTTCGCCCTGTCTTCCGCCGCGCCGCCTCCGTCAACGGCTTCGTGCCGGTGGGCGGCAACCGGGCAACGATTCCGGCCGACGAGGCGGCGGCCATCGACGCGCTTGTCGCCGACATCGACGCCGCACGGAACCACGTCCACCTGCTGTTCTACATCTGGCTCGAGGACGCAAGCGGCACACGCGTCATCGAGGCGGTGGAGCGCGCGGCCGCCCGCGGGGTCGTCTGCCGGCTGCTGATCGACGGCGTCGGCTCGCGGGCGCTCGCCCGGTCGGACCGCTGGAAGGGTCTTGCCGCGGCCGGCGTGCGGACCGCGATCACCTTCAAGATGCGCTGGCTGCCGGCGCATATCTTCTTCGCCCGCATCGATCTCAGGAACCACCGCAAGATCGTCGTGATCGACGGACGCGTGGGCTACTGCGGCAGCCAGAACTGCGCCGACGCGGCCTTCCTGCCCAAGCGGAAATACGCCCCCTGGATCGACATCATGCTCAGGGTCGAGGGGCCGGTGGTACGCCAGTTCCAGCATCTCTTCGCGATCGACTGGATGACCCATAGCGAGGAGGACATCGCCGGGCTGCTCGACGCGGGCGTGCCGCCGCTTTCCGGCGGGTTCCCTGCGGTCGCCGTCGGCACCGGCCCGACCATCGACAACCGCGCCGTGTCCGACCTCTTCGCGCTTCTCCTGGCGGCGGCGGAGGAGGAGGCGATCATCACCACGCCCTACTACGTGCCCGACGACACGCTCCACCGGGCGATCTGCTCGGCCGCGCAACGGGGCGTGAAGGTGACGATGATCCTGCCCGCGCGGAACGACAGCGTCTTCGTCGCCCGCGCCAGCCGCAGCTATTACGCGGACCTGCTCCGCGCGGGCGTCCGGCTGGCCGAGTTCGGCCCGGGGCTTCTGCATGCCAAGACGCTGACGGTGGACGGCATCGCCACCTGTGTGGGCTCGGCCAACATGGACCGTCGCAGCTTCGAGCTGAACTACGAGAACGGCCTGATCTTCGTCTGCGAGGAGACGACCGGGGCTGTCCGTTCCCGCCAACTCGCCTGGCTCGACAAGGCCGCTATCCTCGACCGCAACCACGGACAGAGCTGGTCCTTGGCCGTAAGGGCGACCAACAACCTCTTCGCGACGATGGGCCCGCTGCTCTGATGTCGGGTGACGGTCGCGTCTTCTGACAAGGACGTGAGGGCATGAAACATCCGCGGAACCGCGACGGACGTATCTCCATTCGTCGTTAGAATGCGACGTGCAGGCCTTCGCCCTTGTGCGAAGGCGTCGGGGCGCGTAGATAACGGGTCCCCGGCCGACAGAAAGGGTCAGGAATGACGAGCTATGCCAATCTTCCCGCGCCGAGCCCCGAACAGGGGCTGAACCGCTACCTCCAGGAAATCCGCAAGTTCCCGCTTCTGGAGCCGGAAGAGGAATACATGCTGGCGAAGGCCTGGGTGGATCACCAGGACAGCGCCGCCGCCCACCGCCTCGTCACCTCGCACCTGCGTCTCGCCGCCAAGATCGCCATGGGCTACCGCGGCTATGGTCTGCCGCAGGCCGAGGTCATCTCGGAGGCAAACGTCGGGCTGATGCAGGCGGTGAAACGCTTTGATCCCGAGAGGGGCTTCCGCCTTGCGACCTACGCGATGTGGTGGATCCGCGCCTCGATCCAGGAATACATCCTCAGATCCTGGAGCCTTGTGAAGCTTGGCACCACCTCGGCGCAGAAAAAGCTCTTCTTCAACCTCAGGAAGGCGAAGAGCCGCATCGGCGCGCTGGAGGAGGGCGACCTCACGCCCGAGCATGTCGCGAAGATCGCTCACGACCTCAACGTGAGCGTGGACGAGGTCATCGACATGAACCGCCGCCTCGCCGGTGCCGACGCCTCGCTGAACGCCACGATCGGGTCGGACGGCGAGGGTGCCGCGCAGTGGCAGGACTGGCTGGAGGACGAGGACGCAGACCAGGCGACGGACTTCGCCGAGAAGGACGAGCTCGGGGTGCGGCGCGAGCTTCTGGAAAAGGCAATGGCGGTCCTGAATGACCGCGAGAAGGACGTTCTCATGCAGCGCCGGCTCCGCGACGACCCGGTGACGCTCGAAGACCTGTCGGAGCAGTACGGCGTCAGCCGCGAGCGCATCCGCCAGATCGAGGTCCGCGCCTTCGAGAAGCTGCAGAACGAGATGCGCAAGCTCGCCAAGGACAAGGGGATGCTCGTCCCCGCCTGAGCCTCAGGCGCGCCGCCGCAGGAAGGCGTCGATCGCGGCGAAGACCTCAGCGTCGTGGCCGATCCAGATGTGCCCGCCAGTCGGGAAGCTGACCAGTTCGGCGTGCCGCACCGTCCGGGCGATGTGGCGCGCCGCGTCGTGGGTGAGGAAGAGATCGTCCTCGCAGGCCAGGGCGAGCGTCGGCGCGGCGATCCGGTCAAGCGCCTGTTCTGGCGGATCGCCGGCCCGGCGCGCGTCATAGAGAAGCCCCTCGGCCCGCGCGCTCACCGGCAGGATCGCGTGGAGGATTTCGCGGGCGCGCGCCTGCTCTTCGGAGGAGGCGGCGTGGACCAGCGCGGGATCGGTGGCGAGAAGCGTGCGGATCATCGTGTCCTCGGCCAGTTCCATTCCCGCCCAGAAGAGGAAATCCGACCGGAGCGCATGGCGCATGACCGCAGCGCCGAGCGCGCCCGGTCGCATCGGCGGCCGGCCCGGCGCGTGGGCCGCCGGCACGATTGCCACCAGCGCGGCGCAGCGGTCGGGATGGCGGATCGCGAACTCGATCGCCGGAATCGCCCCGGCCGATCCGCCCATGACGGGAAGCCGCCCGATTCCGAGAGTGTCGAGCAAGTCCGCCATGGCGTCGGCCTCGACGGCGGGCGAGGCGGCGGCGGGCATGGCCGTGCCGAGATAGCCGAAGCGCGAGGGCGCGATAACCCGCCATCCGGCTGCCGCGAGCCTCCGGCAGAAGTGAAGCCCCTGGTCGAAACCGCCGCCCGTGCCGTGAAGCATGAGGACCGGCGGGCCGTCGCCTGCCTCCGCCCACTGGACGGGGCCGAATCGGGTGGCCGCCAGCGCCGCCGGGGCGGCGGTGCGCGCCCGTGCCTCGGCCAGCGCGACGTGGAAGGCCA
Organism: Albidovulum sp.; assembly: GCF_041919395.1. NCBI lineage: Bacteria > Pseudomonadati > Pseudomonadota > Alphaproteobacteria > Rhodobacterales > Paracoccaceae > Albidovulum > Albidovulum sp. Next base: position 12,945 of record NZ_JAYRTX010000034.1, on the reverse strand, counting down.
GTGGCACCGGCACCGCCGCCATCGTTGCCGTGGCGGCAGCGAGGCCCAGACCGATGATGCTGCGCCGGTTCATTCCGTGCCCTCCTCTTCCGCCCCATGCATGGACCGCCCGCGCCACGCCATGATCGGGATCAAGCCGCCGCCCATTGCTCCCGCGCCGCCACGCGGCTACCCATGAACCGGCGGGCAGTGGGGGAGATCGCGATGAAACCGGTCAACTGGGGAGTTCTCGGCGCGGCCAACTTCGCCCGCCAGCACATGGCCCGCGCGATCCACGAGGCCGAGGGCGCGCGGCTGCATGCGCTCGCCACAACGCACGCCGACAAGGCCGAGGGGTTTCGCGCCTTCTGCCCCGACCTCAAGGTGCATGGCAGCTACGAGGCGCTCCTGGCGGACCCGGAGGTGGAGGCGGTCTATATCCCGCTGCCGAACACGCTTCATGTCGAATGGACGCTGAAGGCCATCGCCGCCGGCAAGCATGTCCTGACCGAGAAGCCCATCGCCATGGCGGCGGGCGAGGTCGACGCGCTCATCGCCGCGCGTGATGCCTCCGGGCTTCTCGTGACCGAGGCCTACATGATCGTCCACCACCCGCAGTGGCAGCGGGCGAAGGCGCTCGTGGCCGAAGGCGCCATCGGCCGCCTGCTCCACGCCGACGCGCATTTCAGTTACGACAACCGCGCCGATCCGGCCAATATCCGCAACCGCCCCGAAACCGGTGGCGGTTCCATTCCCGATATCGGCGTCTACGCCTACGGCTCGGTGCGCTGGGTCACGGGCGCGGAGCCTGTCGCCCTTCGCGCGCGCATCACCCGCGAGAATGGCGTCGATGTCTTCGCCCAGGTCCTGGCCGACATGGAACGGCCGCGGAAGGGGCCCGGGGAGGGGCCGGGGGAGGGGCCGGGGGAGGGGCCGGGGAGCCGGTTCAGCTACCACGCCATGACCTCGATGCGCCTGCCGCCGCGGCAGGAGGTGGTGTTCCAGGGCGAAGCCGGCGTCCTGCGCCTCAGCGCGCCCTTCAACGCCGGGCTCTTCGGCGAGGCGCAGCTCCATATGTTCCGCCCCGGCAAGCCGGACCATGCCGAGCGCTTCCCGGGCGCCCGGCAATACCGTAATCAGGTTGAGGCCTTCGGCCGGACGCTCCGCGAGGGCGCGGCCTATCCCTGGACGCTGGAAGACGCGAAGGGCACCCAGGCGATGATCGACCGGGTCTTCGCCGCCGACAAGGCGCTTGCGCAAACTTGACGCAAGTCAGCGACAACCGGGGCCAGTTGCGCCAGACTGATCCGGCACGACGAAGGGAGACCTGCGATGAAGCCCGACCGCACGCTTGTCCTGATGGCCGATGACGCCGAGGCGCGCTTTTTGATCAACGAGGGCCCGGGCACCGGGCTGAAGGAACTTGCGGGGCTCTCGACCGCTCAGTTCCCCGATCTGCAGATCGAATACCAGGACCGGCCCGTCCGCCAGACCGGCCCCGCCGGCGCGCCGCGCCAGGGGGTCGATCCGCACGAGACGCTGGAAGTGCAGCGCCGGGAGCGGTTTGCCCGTCACGTGGCCGAGGCCCTCGCTCAGGAGTGGGGGCAGGCGAAAGCCGACCGGCTGGTCGTCGCCGCCGCGCCGAAGATGCTCGGCGTGTTGCGCAAGCTCATCGCCGGGCCCGCTGCGGCGGCTTTGGCGGGTGACCTGGCGAAGGACCTCATGAATATCCCCGTGATCGACCTGCCCAGGCACTTCGAGGGGCTGATCAAGGTCTGACCGTCAGCCGGGCGGCAGCGCGGCCTGCAGGAAGCGCACCATGTTGCCACCCATGACCTTGGCGATCACCGGCTCCTCCAGGCCCCGGTCGATCAGTGCCTGGGTCAGCGCCGCCAGTTCCGAAGCATCGAAGGTTGTCGGGATCGCCCCGTCGAAATCCGAGCCGAGCGCCACGTGATCCTCGCCCACCACGCCGATCGCGGCGTGGATCGCTGCGGCGATGCCTGCGGGCGTCGCATTGCAGGTCACCTCCTCCCAGAAGGCGATGCCGACGAGGCCGCCGCCCTCTGCCACACGGCGGAGGAGGTCGTCGGGCACGTTCCTGACCGTCTCGCACTGGCTCCGGATGCCGGTGTGGCTGATCACCACCGGCACGCGCACGGTATCGAGAACCTCGCGCACGACCTCGGGGGCGGCATGGGCAAGGTCGATGATCATGCCCTTTTCCACCATCTTCGCCACCGCGGCGCGGCCGAAGTCGGTGAGCCCGCCGCCTGCGCCCGCCTCGCCGTGAAGCGAGGCGCCAAGCTCGTTGTCGAAGAAATGGGTGAGTCCGATGAGCCGGAAGCCAGCCGCGTAAAGCCGGTCTAGATTGGCCAGATCGCCGCCAAGCGCGTGGCCCCCCTCTGCGCCGAGAAGGCCGCCCACCACGTGCTCGCCTGCCTCCCGTCGCGCAAGAACGGCGTCGAGGTCGGCGCGGCTGCGGACGATCTTGAGCATCTCCGGCACCTTCTCCTCTGCGAGGGCAAGCTGCCGCGCCTGTTCCAGCGCCCGTTCGGTCAGGTCGAGCCAACTCCGGAACGGTCGCAACTGGCCGATGAAGAGCCGGGTGATGTCATCCGGCGCCGTGGCCGCGTTCTTCTCGAAATTCAGGCCGGACGGGCTTTTCGTCACGGTGGAGAAGACCTGCAGCGCGACATTTCCCGCGATGAGCCGGGGCAGATCGACCTGCCCGCGCGCCGCACGCCGGGTCAGGTCGCGGTCCCAGAGGAGCGAATCCGCGTGCAAGTCGCCGATGACCAGGCGTGCGTGCATCGCTTCTGCCGCAGGCGTGACCGGCCAGGCGTCATGCGCGGCGACCGGGTTCATCCGCCCTTCGACGATTCCCGGCCCGAAGAGAAAGACGCCCGTGGCGGCCAGAACCGCGAGGAAGAGCACGATACGCCAGACAAGCCACATCGGAGTCCCCGCGTCAGGAGGCGAGGATCAGTCGCGCCTCGTGCCGTTTGATCGTCGATCTTGCGCAAGGATAGTCCTCGTGATCGGCCCCGCCCAGCCTCGGAAAGAGCGTGAGAAGCTCGGTGAGCGCGGCCCCGTCCATGCCCGAGAGCATCGCCCGCGCGGGCTGGAAGCTTTCCGTCCAGAGCCCGTCCGACCGAACGATTTCGTGCTGGTCGAAGAGAATGTGGATGTAGCGCACCCCTGCCGCTGCCGCATCCTGAACCACGCCCGGCAGGCCGAGGAGGTGGACGGCCGGCGCCAGCACCTCGGTCTCGCCCGAGACGAGTTCGGCCCGGGCACCGGAAAGGAGCAGCCGGTGCTGCGGTGAGACCCTGAGGTCGCGCTCCGGCAGGCCGGGCCCGAAGGTGTCGCGGCTGATCAGGATCGGCCGAAGCTGCGGCGCGCGGAGCAGTTCCTCCGCCGTCACGTTGCGGTGCCCGGTCCAGCGGACCGGCTGGTAGCCATGGTCCATGGTCAGCACCCGGTCGCCCGGCCGCAGCGCCTCCACCGGCAGCGACCCGCGGTCGGTGTCGATCAGCGTTCCTGGCGTGAAGCAGGGCACGATCGTCTCGATGTTCGAGAAGGTCATCGTGCCGATGACAGTGCCGTTCACGTCGAGGAACTGGACCGTGCCGTTCTCGTGGCTGGGATCGCTGAAGATGATGTTGGTGTTGGCCTTGGTCCAGCCCGAGCCGAAAAGGTCGAGCACGTCGGTGTCCGTGTTGCCGGCATCCTCCGAGCCATCCACGACATCGCCTGCGGTAATGCCGATGAACCGGTCGTCGTTGGCCCCGCCCGTCAGCGTGTCGGCGCCCGCACCGCCGTCGATTGTGTCGTTGCCGGCGCCGCCGATGATCGTGTCGTTGAAGGTTCCGGCACCGCCGAAGAGGGAGTCGTTGCCGTCGCCGCCGTCGATGAAGTCGGCCTCGGTGCCGCCGTCGACATAGTCGGCGCCAAGCCCTCCGAGGATCGAGTCGCTGCCGGCGCCGCCGAGAAGCGAGTCGTTTCCGTCGCCGCCGTCGATCGTGTCGTTGCCGGCACCGCCCTGGATCGTGTCGTTGAAGGCGCCGGTGCCGCCGAAGAGGGAATCGTTTCCGTCGCCGCCGTCGATGAAGTCGGCTTCGGTGCCGCCGTCGACATAGTCGGCGCCAAGCCCTCCGAGGATCGAGTCGCTGCCCGCGCCGCCGAGAAGCGAGTCGTTTCCGTCGCCGCCGTCGATGGTGTCGTTGCCGTTGCCGCCGAAAACCGTGTCATTGTCGAGCGGCTGGGCTTCGAAGTGGACGTTGGTGATGTTGAGAAGCTGGCCGGAAGTGCCGCCGTTCTCATAGATGATCTCGAAACGGGCGACCGGACCGGCGATGGTGATCAGCGCCGAACCCGCTGCCGAGGAGGTCGTGTCGCTCGTCGGGCCGGCGGTGATCGTGTTGCCGGAAACCGTGTCGTTGCCGGCGGGCGTGATCGTCACCGGCACGAGGTTGCCGGCAGCATCGTAGGCGTTGATCGTGACGATATCCTGCCAGCCGCTCGCATCGATGTCGTTGATGCGGAAGCTGACGTTGGTCACCTCGTTCTGGAACCCACCCCCGGCGACACCGGCGAAGCTGACGCCCACGGTCGATGTCGGTCCGAGGCCGGTGCCCGCAAGACTTGCAGCCGAGGTGGTGCTGAACGGCTCGCCCGTCGCCCGGTACTGCGTATCCGACGATTCCACCGTGAAGCCGGTGCCGCCGCCGTCATCGGTATAGCTGACAGTGACGTTGACCCCGCCGGTGTTCTGCGTAAAGCCGCCGGCAATGGAGGATTCATCGCTGCCCGCCGCCGACCAGTTCAGGAACTGGGGCGAATTGACCTGCGTCGCGGGGCCGGCGACGACATTGTCGTTGCCGCCGCGGGCGTTGATCGTGTCGCTGCCGCTTAGCCCGTTGATGGTGTCGGCGTTGTTCGTGCCGTTCAGCGTGTTGTTGGCATTGGTGCCGGTGATGTTGGCCATTATCCGTTTTGCTCCCGCAGGTCACGTACGGGGCGCCTATCCGGTCTGGCACGACAGGACGCCGCCCGCCTGATGCGACGGGCGCGCACGACGCCTGCACGGCGTGTCGCGGCTGAAGGGAAGGGGCTCATCCTCGCACTCGCATCGCCCGTATCACGGGCCCTCACTCATCCTCGGCCGGCACATGTCCGAGATCGGCTCCTTAGCGCCGGAAATCGGCACAAAGTAGCAAAGCCTGCGGCGAATTTGCGCTATTTCGTGCAGCAAAACCGAAAAAGGCCCGTCGACCGTGCCCGGAACGGCACAGCACCGCCGATCAGGTCAGGCCTCCATCGCTTCCAGTTCGTCGATCATGGACGCGATCATCGACAGCCCCTTGTCCCAGAAGGCCGGGTCGGAGGCGTCGAGGCCGAAGGGTGCCAGAAGCTCCCTGTGGTGCTTCGAACCGCCCGCCTTCAGCATCTCGAAGTACTTATCCTCGAACCCCGGCAGACCCTCCTCGTAAAGGGCATAGAGAGCGTTCACGAGCCCGTCGCCGAAGGCATAGGCATAGACGTAGAAGGGCGAATGGACAAAATGCGGGATGTAGGCCCAGAAGCTCTCGTATCCTTCCATGAACTCGAACGCATCGCCCAGGCTCTCGCCCTGCACGCTCATCCAGAGCGTCCCGATGTCCTCAGGCGTGAGCTCGCCCGCCCGCCGGGCGGCATGCAGCTTGCATTCGAAATCGTAGAAGGCGATCTGGCGCACCACGGTGTTGATCATGTCCTCGACCTTGCCCGCGAGCAGGATCTTGCGTTCCGCGGGCGTCGCGGCCTGTGCGAGGAGCTTGCGGAAGGTCAGCATCTCGCCGAAGACGCTGGCGGTCTCGGCGAGCGTGAGCGGCGTCTGGCTGAGCATCTCGCCCTGCGGCGCGGCCAGGACCTGGTGGACGCCGTGGCCGAGTTCGTGGGCGAGGGTCATCACGTCGCGCGGCTTGCCGAGGTAGTTGAGCATCACGTAGGGATGGACCTCCGTCACCGTCGGATGGGCGAAGGCGCCCGGCGCCTTGCCCGGCTTCACGCCGGCATCGATCCAGCCCTTCTCGAAGAAAGGCTTGGCAAGATCGGCCATTTCCGGGGCGAAGCTCGCATAGGCCGCAAGCACCGTCTCGCGCGCATCCTCCCAGCCCACGGTTTTCTTTTCCTCCATCGGCAGCGGCGCGTTCCGGTCCCAGACCTGCAGCTTGCCGAGGCCCATCCACTTCGCCTTCAGCCGGTAGTAGCGGTGGCTGAGTTTCGGGTAGGCGGCGACGACGGCGTTCCTGAGCGCCGCGACCACCTCGGGCTCGACATCGTTCGAGAGGTGACGCGCGGTTTGCGGCGTGGGCATCTTGCGCCACCGATCCTCGATCTCCTTCTCCTTCGCCAGTGTGTTATGAACGCGCGAGAAAAGCTTGATATTATTGCCGAAGACCTCCGCAAGCGCCCGCGCCGCCGCTTCCCGCCGGGGTCTCTCGGGTTCCGAGAGAAGATTGAGCACCGCCTCCAGGCTCATCGGCTCCGCCTCGCCCGCGACGGTGATCGACAGCCCGGCCATCGTCTCGTCGAAGAGCTTGTTCCAGGCCGAGGCGCCCACCGTGGACTGGTCGTGAAGGAACCGCTCCAGCTCGTCCGAAAGCTGGTAGGGCTTCATCGCCCGCATCCGGTCGAAAACCGGCTTGTAGCGGGCGATCGCATCGTTCGCGGAGAAGAGCGCCGTGTAAGCGTCGTCTTCGATCCGGTTGAACTCCAAGGAGAAAAAAACCAGCGGCGTGGTGTACTCCGTCACCTTGTCCTGGCAGTCCGACAGGAACTTCGCACGCATCGCGTCGACCGTGTTCTGGTAGTAGCGCAGGCCGGCATAGGACATGACCCGGCCCGCCAGCGCCTCGATCCGTTCGTGACGGCGTATGCAGTCGAGCATTCCCGAGGCATCGAGCGTGGCGAGCTTGCCCTCGTAGTCGGCCGCGAAGGCGGCGCAGGCCGTTACCAGTTCGGCCATGTCACGCGCCACCTCAGGTGCGTCGGGCGCGGCATAGAGGTCGCCCAGGTTCCAGTCCGGCAGCTTGCCGAGACCCCCCGCGGAAGCGTCGGCGTCGAAGACGGGGCGGGGCAGGCGGATCGTCATGGCGGACCTCGTGTCGTGGCTGGCCCCGACTTAGGCATCCTGCCGGCGGGTTGGCAACCCGTCCCCGCGTTCACGGGGGGGCGCTATTGCGCGCGCCGCAGGCGTGCGGGCGTCAGCACTGCGCCGCCATGAGCGCCCTGAGGCTGTCGAGCGTGTCGATTTCCGCCACCGGCTTGTCGCGCCGCCAGCGCAGGATGCGCGGGAACCTGAGCGCGATCCCCGACCTGTGGCGAGGCGAGGGCCGGATGCCTTCGAAGGCGATTTCGAACACCAGTTCCGGCGGCACCCGCCTGACCGGCCCGAAGCGTTCGAGTGTATTTGCGCGAACCCAGCGCGTGATCTCGGCGAACTCGGCGTCGGTAAGGCCGGAGTAGGCCTTGGCGAAGGGCACGAAGTCATTCCCGTCGCTCACCGCGAAGGTGAAGTCGGTGTAAAGCGTCGCGCGCCGCCCGTGGCCGGCCTGGGCATAGACCATGACCGCATCGACCGTCATCGGATCGACCTTCCACTTCCACCAGTCGCCGCGTTTGCGCCCGACCCCGTAGGCCGAGGCGCGGCGCTTCAGCATCAGCCCTTCGGCGCGGGCGGCCCTGGCCCCGGCGCGGGCCGTCGAAAGTGCCGTCCAGTCGGCGAAGGGGACTTCGGGCGAAAGCCGGATCGGCGCCTCCGCCGGCAGGATCGCGGTCATCGCCTGAAGTCGCGCGCGACGGGCCGCGAAGGGCTCCGCCCGCAGATCCCGGCCTTCCGCTTCGAGAAGGTCGTAGGCCACAAGCATCGCCGGCGCCTCCGCCAGGAGCTTCCGTGGCACGGTCTTGCGCCCGATCCGCTTTTGCAGCTCGGCGAAGGGCAGGGGGAGGTCGCCGCCCCAGGCCATCACCTCGCCGTCGATCACGGTGCCCTCCGTAAGCCAGTCCCGCGTCCGGGCGAATTCGGGGAAACGGTCAGTGACGAGTTCCTCGCCGCGCGACCAGAGCGCAAGCTCGCCGCCGCGGAAGACGAGCTGGCCGCGGATGCCGTCCCATTTCCATTCGGCGAACCATTCGGCAGGATCGCCCAGGCCTTCCGGCCCGTCTTCAAGCGGATGGGCGAGGAAGAAGGGATAGGGGCGGGTCAGTTCGCCCGCCCCTTCGTTGGCCTGCAGGAGCGTGTGGTAACTTACCGTTTCGGGCGTCCAGGCCCCCATCAGCCGGTGGGCAAGTTCCGCCTCGTCGATCCCGGTCGCCTGCGCCAGTGCGCGGGTCATGAGCTTCTGGCTGACCCCCACGCGGAAGCCGCCGGTAATGAGCTTGTTGAAGAGGAACCGTTCCTCGCGCGGCAGACCCGCCCAGGCGTCGAGGATCGCGGCCTTGCGCTCCGCCGCCGGCCGCCCTGACCGGGCGCGGATGAACCCGATCCAGTCCGCCAGCGTCCGGTCGTTCGCGCCTGTGGGTTCGGGCAGGACCAGGGCGATCGTTTCGGCAAGGTCGCCGACGACCGGATAGCATTCCTCGAAGAGCCACGGGGGAAGGCCCGCCGCCTCGGCCGCCCATTCCCTGAGTTCGGTTGCCGTCACGCTCCGCCGCGGCCGCCGCCCGGAGAGGAGTGCGATGGTCCAGAGCCGGTCCGCCTCGGGCGCGGTGCGGAAGTAGGCGGCGAGTGCTGCGACCTTCGCATTCGTCGCCGTGGTGCCGTCGAGCGCGGCGAAAAGGGCGGCGAAGCGCTTCATTCCGTGACCTCGGCAGGCGTCTCCGCCGCCGTCGCGTCCGCGTCCTCGCCCTGGAACTCCGTCGCCACGATGCCGGCCTCGTAGCCCGCCTCCTCCAGCCAGCGGCGGAACGCGGCGGTATAGCCATGGGTGACGAACACCCTTTGCGCCCCCGTTGCGGCGATGGCGGCGTTGAGCCCGTCCCAGTCTGCGTGGTCGGAGAGGATGAACCCCGTGGCAAGCCCGCGCCGCCGCCGCACACCCCGAAGCCGCATCCAGCCCGAGGCGAAGGCCTCTGCCGCCGGGCCGAAGCGCTGCGCCCAGGGCGTGCCGAGGGCCGCTGGCGGGGCGAGCACGAAGGCGCCGGGATGGGGGGCGGGGCCAGTCTCCGGCGTCACGCGCAGCGTTGCGGGCAGCGCCACCCCGGCGGACCGCAGCGCTTCGTTCACGTTCTCGACCGCGCCGTGGGTCAGGATCGGGCCGATGTCGGGGTCGAGACGCGCCAGGATGCGTTGCGCCTTGCCGAGCGCGTAGGCCCCCAGGACCGAGGCACGGCCCGCCGCCGCATTGGCCCGCCACCAGGCGTTGATATCGCGCATGACCGCCGCCTGCGGCGCCCAGCGGAAGACCGGCAGGCCGAAGGTGCATTCGCTGACGAAGGTGTGGCAGCGGACCGGCTCGAACGGGTCGGAGAGGCCGTCGGCCTCGGTCTTGTAGTCGCCCGAGACGACCCAGGCCTCGCCCCCGACTTCGACGCGGATCTGCGCCGAGCCGGGGACGTGGCCGGCCGGGTGGAAGCTGACGCTGGCGCCGCCGATGGCGAGTGTCCGGCCATAGGGCAAGGTTTCCACCCGCAGGTCCCCGAGCCGCAGTTGCAGGATCGGCGCGGTCGCGGGCGTGCAGAGATAGGCGCCATGTCCCGCCCTCGCATGGTCGGAATGCGCATGGGTGATCAGCGCCCGCGCCACCGGGCGCCAGGGGTCGATGAAGAAGTCGCCGGCGGCGCAGTAGAGGCCGCGGTCGGTGAAGCTCAATACGGGCCCGCGCGTCATGGTGCCGACTCTAGCCCTCCCGCCGCGCGCGACCACCGCAATCTGCGCGGCGCCGAAAAAACAGGCAGGTCCCGCGTCCGGTTCCGTCCGAACCCGGTGTCCGGCTTCCCATGGCGGGAATCGGTGACTAAGCTTTGAGCACGGGGAGCGAAGGGGCATTGGATGGGGCCGGCGTACTTCAACGAGATGTTCGACGGCTCGGCCGTCCGTGCGCCCTATGCCCGTCTCGAGGACTGGACCCGCGCCATGCCCGCCGAGCTGCGGCAAATGAAGCAGGCGGAGGCAGAGGCACTCTTCCGCCGCATCGGCATCACCTTCGCGGTCTATGGCGAGGGTGGCGATCCCGACCGGCTCATCCCCTTCGACATGTTCCCCCGCGTCTTCACGCAAGGCGAATGGCGCCGGCTCGAACGCGGCATCAAGCAACGGGCGCGGGCGCTCAACGCCTTTCTGGTCGATGTCTACGGGCGCGGCGAGATATTGCGCGCGGGTCGCATCCCCGCCCATCTCGTTTACGGCAACGAGGCCTACGAAAAGGCGATGGCGGGCTTCGTGCCACCGAAGGGCGTGTTTTCCCACATCGTCGGCATCGACATCGTCCGCACCGGACCCGAGGATTTCTTCGTGCTGGAGGACAACTGCCGCACACCTTCGGGCGTCAGCTACATGCTGGAGACGCGCGAGATCATGATGCGGATGTTTCCCGCACTCTTTCGCGAGAACCGGATCGAGCCGGTGGAGGCCTACTCGGAGCTTCTGCGCCGCACGCTGGCATCGGTCGCGCCCGCGCGCTGCGACCGAGAGCCCACTGTGGTCATCCTGACCCCCGGCCACTACAACTCCGCCTATTACGAGCATTCGTTCCTCGCCGACCTGATGGGCGTGGAACTGGTGGAGGGACCCGACCTCTTCGTCGAGGGCGGCCTGTGCTGGATGCGCACGACCGAGGGGCCGAAGCGGGTCGACGTGATCTACCGCCGGATCGATGACGCCTTCCTCGACCCTCTCTGCTTCCGGCCAGACTCCATGCTGGGCGTGCCGGGGCTGATGGATGTCTACCGGTCGGGCGGCGTTACCATCGCGTCCGCCCCGGGCGCGGGCGTTTCCGACGACAAGGCGGTCTATACCTATGTGCCCGAGATGGTGCGCTTCTACCTCGGCGAGGAACCGATCCTGCAGAACGTGCCGACCTGGCAATGCGCAAAGCCTGAGGACCTTAAGCACGTCCTCACGCATCTTTCCGACCTCGTCGTGAAGGAGGTGCATGGTTCGGGCGGCTACGGGATGCTCGTCGGTCCGAAATCGACCGCCGGGCAGATCGAGGTCTTCCGCCAGAAGATCCTCGCCGATCCCGCGAACTACATCGCCCAGCCCACGCTCGCGCTCTCGACCTGCCCGTCCTTCGTGGCCGAGGGGATCGCGCCCCGGCATGTCGACCTGCGGCCCTACTGCCTCGTCGGCGAGACGATCGAACTCGTGCCCGGCGGGCTGACGCGGGTGGCGTTGACCGAAGGCTCGCTCGTCGTCAATTCCTCGCAGGGCGGCGGCGTGAAGGATACCTGGGTGCTGGCGGAGTGACGGAATGCTGAGCCGGACCGCGGAGAACCTGTTCTGGATCGGCCGCTACATGGAGCGGGCCGAGACGATGGCGCGGCTCCTGGAGGTCGGGGCGCGGATCGCGCTCCTGCCTTCGGCGGGGCACGGCTACCGCAACGAATGGGAATCGCTCCTCCACGCCTCCGGCACGGCAGAAGGCTTTGCGGCCAAGTATGGCGACCCGGTGCAGCGCAACATCGAAAGCTATCTCTTCTTCGACCGCGACAATCCTTCCTCCATCGCCTCCTGCCTGGAACGGGCACGCGAAAACGGCCGGATCGTCCGCACCGCGCTTACCTCGCAGGTCTGGGACGCGCTCAACACCGCCTTCCAGGAACTCCGCCGTATCGAGCGGCGCCCGCGCGGCGGGGTGGAACTGGGCGAGCTGACCGAATGGACCATGCGCCACGCCGCCCAGGTGCGCGGCGCCATCGACACGACGCTTCTGAGGAACGACGGCTACGATTTCCTCGGCCTCGGCTACCGGCTGGAACGGGCGGACAACACCGCGCGGCTTCTCGACGTGAAGTATTACGTGCTTCTGCCGCGCGCGGACTATGTCGGCACCGGGCTCGACAGCTACCAGTGGACGACGCTCCTAAGGGCGCTCTCGGCCCATCGCGCCTTCCACTGGGCCTATGGCGGCGACATAACCGCCGCGAAGGTCGCCGACTTCCTCGTCCTCAACCGCCAGTGCCCGCGCTCCCTCACCACGTCCGTGGTCGGCGCGGCGGTGCATCTCGACAACCTCGCGGTGGCCTATGGCCGGCTCACGGCGGCGCAGGACGCGGCCGACGCGCTTCGCGACGAACTTGCGCGGCTCACCATCGAGGCGGTCTTCGCCGAGGGTCTGCACGAATTCCTCAGCCGCTTCATCCGCCGGACCGCCGCGCTGTCCGCGATCGTGCACGACAGCTACCTCAGCGGAGAGATGCGATGATCCTCACCGTCGCGCACCGCACGACCTACAGCTACGACGCGCCGATCCGCGTGGCGGTGCAGAGCCTGCGCCTGACGCCTTCGGTCTTCGACGGGCAACGGGTGATCGACTGGACCGTCGCCGTCGAGGGCGGCCAGAAGGGCGCGGGCTTCCGCGACGGGGCCGGAGACTGGATCGAAAGCTGGTCGGTGCGCGGCCCGGCCGACCAAGTGACCGTCAGCGTCACCGGTACGGTCGACACGTCGGACCTCGCCGGGCTCTTGACCGGCCACCGCGAGGCGGTGAACCCGGCCGTCTACCTCCGCGAGACGCCGGCCACCCGCGCCGACGCCGCACTGACCGGGCTTGCGGAGACCGCGGCGGCAGAGACGGCCGAACCGCTTGCCCGGGCGCATGCGCTGTCGCGGCTCGTCGCCGAGGCCATCGCCTACCGTCCCGGCGCCACAGAGGCGCATACGACCGCGGCCGAAGCAATGGCGCTCGGCGAAGGCGTCTGCCAGGATCACGCCCACGCGCTCATCGCCGCCGCGCGTACACTTGGGATGCCGGCGCGCTA
>NZ_JAYRTX010000033.1:0-29393 GCF_041919395.1 Albidovulum sp. | reverse complement strand
GGCGGCCCGCCGAAGCCCGCCGCCTCCTGCGCGATGCAGGTGAAGGATTTGCGGCCGGGGCCGAACGGCGAACCGTCGGTGGTGAAGACCAATTCGCCGATGGTGAAGAAGGCCCGCGAGGGGGTGATGGAGTTCCTGCTGATCAACCACCCGCTCGACTGCCCGATCTGCGACCAGGGCGGCGAATGCGACCTGCAGGACCAGGCGATGGCCTACGGCGTCGATTTCAGCCGCTACCGCGAGCCGAAGCGCGCGCTGCCCGATCTCGACATCGGGCCGCTGATCGAGACCTGCATGACCCGCTGCATCTATTGCACCCGCTGCATCCGCTTCACCACCGAGGTGGCGGGGCTGACCGACATGGGCACGCTCGGGCGCGGCGAGGACACGCGGGTGACCACCTACGGCAACGAGATGCTGCCGATCGACGCCGCCGATCCCGAACACGCGGTCGGCGCCGCGCTGAGGGCGGTCATGGATTCGAACCTGCAGGGCAACATCATCGACCTCTGCCCGGTCGGCGCCCTGACCTCGAAACCCTATGCCTTCACCGCCCGGCCCTGGGAACTGACCAAGACCGAGTCGATCGACGTGATGGACGCGCTGGGGTCGAACATCCGCGTGGACACAAAGGGCCGCGAGGTCATGCGCATCCTGCCGAGGAACCACGACGGCGTGAACGAGGAGTGGATCAGCGACAAGACCCGCTTCATCTGGGACGGACTCAGGCGCCAGCGGCTCGACACGCCCTACATCCGCGAGGGCGGCAAGCTGAGAAAGGCAAGCTGGCCCGAAGCGCTCGCCGCTGCCGCGAAGGCGATGAAGGGCAAGAAGGTCGCCGGCCTCGTCGGCGATCTCGCCCCGGTCGAGGCGGCGTTCAGTCTCAGGCAACTCATCGAGGGTCTCGGGGGCAAGGTGGAATGCCGCACCGACGGCGCGAAGCTGCCGGCGGGCAACCGCTCCGCCTATGTCGGCACGGCGCGGATCGCGGATATCGACGCAGCGAAGTACATCCTGCTCGTCGGGACCAACCCGCGTGACGAGGCGCCGGTGCTGAACGCGCGCATCCGCAAGGCCTGGGCCAATGGTGCGCTCGTCGGTCTTGTGGGGGCGGCGGTCGATCTGACCTATCCCTATCACCACGCCGGGACCGACCGTGCTGCACTTCAGGCGATCCTCGAGCGGGACCACGGCGATGTTCTCGATGCGCCGTCGCTGGTGATCGTGGGGCAGGGGGCGCTTCGCGAGGCTGACGGCGCGGCGGTGCTGGCGACGGCGATGGAGATCTGCGCGCGGTCGAAGTCGAAGCTCCTGATCCTGCACACCGCCGCAGCCCGCGTCGGCGCGATGGATGTCGGCGCGGTCACCGGCGGCGGGCTTGCCGCGGCCATCGAAGGCGCGGAGGTGATCTACAACCTCGGCGCCGACGAGGTGGAGATCGCCGCCGGACCCTTCGTGATCTACCAGGGCAGCCACGGCGACCGTGGCGCGCACCGGGCGGACATCATCCTGCCGGCGGCGGCCTACACCGAGGAGAACGGCCTCTTCGTCAACACCGAAGGCCGCCCGCAACTCGCCATGCGCGCGGGCTTTGCACCCGGCGAGGCGAAAGAGAACTGGGCGATCCTGCGCGCGCTTTCGGCCGAGCTGGGCGCGCCCCTGCCCTGGGACTCGCTGGCCGGCTTGCGCAAGGCGCTGGTCGCGGCGCATCCGCACCTCGGCCGGATCGACGATGTGGCGGAGAACGCCTGGCAGCCGCTGCCGCTGGCGGCGCCGGCGAAGGCCGATTTCGTGAACGCGGTCAGGGACTTCTACCTGACGAACCCGATCGCCCGCGCCTCGGCGGTGATGGCCGAGCTTTCCGCCATGGCCCGCGCGCGGGCCGAAAAGCCGATGGCGGCGGAGTGACGATGGCGCGGGCGCTGCCCCTCACGGCCCTGACAGGCGGTCTTCTGACCGCCCTCTCGGCCTGTGCGGCAAGCCCACGCGTCTACGAGGCCACCGACCCGGTCGGCATGGGCGGCGATCTCGTGGGCTTTCTCGCCGCCGTAACGGGTGCGAGGACGGGCGCCGAGGCGGAGGACTACGCGACCTGTGTCGCGGCCGCCTATGCGCTGGAAAAACAGGCGGGATTCGCACGGAAAGTGCGGGTCTACCTGAAGGAAGAGGGTGGCGTTTGGAGCGCGGATGCTGTTTACAGCGTCTCGCCGGCGCTGCCCAGGGGCATGCGGACGATCGATGCCGAAGTGACGGTCGCCGACTGTGCCGAACGCGGCATACCGACGGTCTGAGAAGGAAGGTCAGAGGGACGGACATGGCGGAATTTCTGGCAACACCACTGGGCACCTTCCTCCTGATCCTTGCGCAGGGTCTCGGCATCATCGCCTTCGTGATGCTGTCGCTTCTGTTCCTCGTCTACGGCGACCGGAAGATCTGGGCGGCCGTGCAGATGCGCAGGGGCCCGAACGTGGTCGGCGCGTTCGGCCTCTTGCAGTCGGTGGCCGACGCGCTGAAGTACGTCGTGAAGGAAATCGTCGTGCCCGCGGGCGCCGACAAGTTCGTCTTCTTCCTCGCGCCGATGCTCAGCTTCGTGCTCGCCATCCTCGCCTGGGCGGTCATTCCTTTCCATCCGGGCTGGGTCCTGGCCGACATCAACGTCGCCGTTCTCTTCGTCTTCGCCGTCTCCTCGCTCGAGGTCTACGGCGTGATCATGGGCGGCTGGGCGTCGAACTCGAAATACCCTTTCCTGGGCTCGCTCCGCTCCGCCGCGCAGATGATTTCCTACGAGGTCTCGCTCGGCCTCATCATCATCGGCGTCATCATCTCGGCGGGAAGCATGAACTTCTCGGCCATCGTCGCGGCGCAGGAAGGCTCCTACGGTCTCTTCAACTGGTTCTGGCTGCCGCACCTGCCGATGGTGGTGCTGTTCTTCGTGAGCGCGCTGGCCGAGACCAACCGCCCGCCCTTCGACTTGCCGGAAGCGGAATCCGAACTCGTCGCGGGCTTCATGGTCGAGTATTCATCGACCCCCTACCTTCTCTTCATGGCGGGCGAATACATCGCGATCTTCCTGATGTGCGCGCTCATCTCGATCCTCTTCTTCGGCGGCTGGCTCTCGCCCATCCCGTTCCTGCCGGACGGCTGGTGGTGGATGGTCGGCAAGATGTGGGTGTTCTTCTTCCTCTTCGCGATGGTGAAGGCGATCGTGCCGCGCTATCGCTACGACCAGCTCATGCGGATCGGCTGGAAGGTGTTCCTGCCCCTGTCGATCGGCTGGGTGGTGATCGTCTCCTTCCTCGCGAAATTCGAAGTGCTCGGCGGCTTCTGGGCGCGCTGGGCGGTGGGGGGCTGAGCCTGATGGGGATCGACTGCGTCCTCTTCGAACGTCTCGTGACCCTGTCCGGTCAGGGCCTCTCGCCGAAGCGGGCGGTGATGCTCGGCCGGCAGGGGCTTAAGATCGAGCGGGCCCATGCGCGCCGGTATTCCGAGGCGTTGAAGCGCGCCGGCCTCGACATGAGCCGGTTCGAGCTTCTGCAGGATGACGGGTTCAGCGAGACGATGTTTCGCAAGCTGGGCTTCGGCGACATGGAGGCGGCGGATTTTTCCGACTACGAAGGCGCGACGATCCTTCAGGACCTGAACGAGCCTCTCGAGCCCGGACTTGCCGGCCAGTTCGACTTCATCTTCGACGGCGGCACGATCGAACATGTGTTCAACGTGCCCCAGGCGCTCGACAATGTCTTCCGGATGCTTGCGCCGGGCGGCGTCTTCGTCTCGGCCAACGGGCTCAACGGCTGGGCAGGCCACGGGCTTTACCAGTTCAACCCCGAACTCGTCTGGACCTACTGGCGGCGCGCGCGAGGTTGCGAGGTGCTGACCTGCGTCGGCCTGCCCAAGGACCCGACGAAACCCGCCGTGGTCTTCCCCGACCCGGCGGACCGCGGCGTGCGGCTGAGGCTGAACGGGCGCCTTCCGGAGGGCCGCGTCTATCTCTACTACGAAATTCGCAAGACCGAGGATGCGGACCGCGCCGCCCCGGTCCTGCAGAGCGACTACGCGGTCAAATGGGCTGACCGCGGGTCCAAAACGGCTGCCAACGCGCAAGGGGTCCTGCAATGAGTTCGGTCGACTACACCCGCGCCGCAAAATACTTCCTGCTCGTCGATTTCCTGAAGGGCTTCGGCCTCGGGATGAAGTACTTCTTCGCACCGAAGGCGACGCTGAACTACCCGCACGAGAAGGGGCCGCTGTCGCCCCGGTTCCGGGGCGAACATGCACTGCGCCGCTATCCCAACGGCGAGGAACGCTGCATCGCCTGCAAGCTCTGCGAGGCGATCTGCCCGGCGCAGGCGATCACCATCGACGCCGAGCCGCGCGAGGATGGCAGCCGCCGCACCACGCGCTACGACATCGACATGACCAAGTGCATCTATTGCGGCTTCTGCCAGGAGGCCTGCCCGGTCGATGCCATCGTCGAGGGCCCGAACTTCGAATTCGCCACCGAGACGCGGGAGGAGCTGTTCTACGACAAGGCCAAACTCCTCGCCAACGGTGAGCGCTGGGAAGCCGAGATCGCCCGCAACCTGGAACTGGACGCGCCTTACAGATGACCGACGCCTTCGGAAAACTCTTCCAGCAGATGATGGAGCAGGGCCAGGAAATGGCCCGCACCTTCAACCCTGCGCTGGAGAATTTCTCGGTCGCCGGGTTCGACAAGATGTGGCCCACGCTCTCCAAGGACATGATGGAGATGTGGTTCGGCAAGACCTTCAACCGCGAGGGGCTGGACGCCAAGACACGGCTTCTGGTCACCGTGGCGGCGCTGACGGTCCTTGGCGCGCAGGCGGAGCCGCAGATGCGGCTGACGATCCGCCACGCGCTGGAAGCCGGCGCCACCAAGCGCGAGATTGCGGAAGTGATCTATCAGATGAGCATGTTCGGCGGCTTGCCGGCGATGACGAAGGCGCTGGAGATCGCGCAGGCCGTCTTCGACGAGGTCGGTGACAAGACAGGAGATGACGCATGAGTGTCATGGTGTTCGCCTTCTACCTCTTCGCCATCTCGGCGGTGGCGGCGGGGCTCATGGTGGTTCTGGCGAAGAACCCGGTGCACTCGGTGCTCTGGCTGATCCTCGCCTTCCTCTCCTCGGCCGGGCTCTTCGTGCTTCTCGGGGCCGAGTTCGTGGCGATGCTCCTGATGATCGTCTATGTCGGCGCGGTCGCGGTGCTCTTTCTCTTCGTCGTGATGATGCTCGACGTCGATTTCGCGGAGCTCAAGGGCGAGATGGCGCGCTACATGCCCTTGGGGCTTCTGATCGGCGTGGTGATCCTGATGCAGCTCGGCATCGCCTTCGGCGCCTGGGCCCCGGCCGAGACGGCCGAATCCATGCGCGCCGCGGTGACGCCCGAGGGCGTGACGAACACCGCCGCGCTGGGCCTGCTGATCTACGACAAGTACATCCTCCTCTTCCAGTTGGCCGGGCTGATCCTATTGGTGGCGATGATCGGGGCCATTGTCCTGACGCTCCGTCACCGCAAGGACGTCAAGCGCCAGAACGTGCTCCAGCAGATGTGGCGCGATCCCGCGAAGGCGATGGAGTTGAAGGACGTGAAGCCGGGGCAGGGACTCTAGGCGGAAGGCAGCCCCGGACCTGATCCGTGGCAGTCCGGCCCGGCCGGACAGATGATACAAGGCCCCCGCTGTCGCGGGGGTGACAGACAGAAAGACGCAACGGGGCCGAAGACCCGGAGGGACGCGAATGATCGGACTGACACATTACCTTGGCGTTGCCGCCGCTTTGTTCGTGATCGGCATCTTCGGCATCTTCCTGAACCGGAAGAACGTCATCGTCATCCTGATGTCGATCGAGCTCATGCTGCTCGCGGTCAACATCAACTTCGTCGCCTTCTCGGCCCATCTCGGCGACCTCGTGGGCCAGGTCTTCACGATGTTCGTGCTGACGGTCGCCGCCGCCGAGGCCGCGATCGGGCTCGCGATCCTCGTCTGCTTCTTCCGCAACCGCGGCACCATCGACGTCGAAGACGTCAACGTGATGAAAGGGTAAGGGCAAATGGAAACGATCATCCTCTTTGCCCCGCTCGTCGGAGCGATCATCGGCGGCTTCGGCTGGCGCATGATCGGCGAGACGGGCGCGCTTGTGGTGACGACGGGGCTTCTCTTCCTGTCGATGCTCCTGTCGTGGATCGTCTTCCTCGGCTTCGACGGCACCACCCAGCACATCCACATCCTCGACTTCATCCGCTCGGGCACGCTCGACACCGCCTGGTCGATCCGTCTCGACCGGCTGACGGCGATCATGCTGATCGTGGTCACGACGGTCTCGGCGCTTGTCCACCTCTATTCCTGGGGCTACATGGCCCATGACGAGAACTGGCGCGAGGGCGAAAGCTACAAGCCCCGTTTCTTCGCCTATCTCTCGTTCTTCACCTTCGCGATGCTGGCGCTGGTGACGGCGGACAACCTCGTCCAGATGTTCTTCGGATGGGAGGGCGTGGGCGTCGCCTCCTACCTCCTGATCGGCTTCTACTACCGGAAAGCTTCCGCCAACGCCGCCGCGATCAAGGCCTTCGTCGTCAACCGCGTGGGCGACTTCGGCTTCGCGCTCGGCATCTTCGGGCTCTTCTACCTGGTCGACTCGATCAGCATGGATGACGTCTTCGCCGCCGGCCCCGCGCTCGCCGAGACGCAGCTCAGCTTCCTCTGGACCGACTGGAACGCGGCGAACCTTCTCGCCTTCCTCCTCTTCGTCGGCGCGATGGGCAAGTCGGCGCAGCTTTTCCTCCACACCTGGCTCCCGGACGCGATGGAGGGCCCGACCCCGGTCTCCGCGCTCATCCACGCGGCGACCATGGTGACGGCGGGGGTCTTCCTCGTCTGCCGGATGTCGCCCTTGTTCGAATACGCGCCAGAGGCGAAGTCCTTCGTGATGTACATCGGCGCGGCCACCGCCTTCTTCGCGGCGACGGTGGGCCTCGTGCAGAACGACATCAAGCGCGTCATCGCCTATTCGACCTGTTCGCAGCTCGGCTACATGTTCGTGGCGGCGGGTGCCGGCATCTATTCGGCGGCGATGTTCCACCTTTTCACCCATGCCTTCTTCAAGGCCATGCTGTTTCTCGGCGCCGGGTCGGTCATCCACGCGATGCACCACGAGCAGGACATGCGGAACTACGGCGGACTGCGCAAGAAGATCCCCCTGACCTTCTGGGCGATGATGATCGGCACGCTTGCCATAACCGGCGTCGGCATCCCGCTGACCGCCATCGGCTTCGCCGGGTTCCTGTCGAAGGACGCGATCATCGAGAGCGCCTTCGCCTCCGGCAACGGCTTCGCCTTTGTCGCCCTCGTGGTGGCGGCGCTCTTCACCAGCTTCTATTCCTGGCGGCTGATGTTCCTGACCTTCTATGGGCATGAACGCGGCGATCACCACGCGCACGAGCACGCGCATGAGAGCCCGGCCACGATGACCGTGCCGCTCGGCGTACTCGCGGTTGGCGCGATCTTCGCGGGAATGCTCTGGTACAAGCCCTTCTTTGGCGATCATGCCTCGATGGTCACGTTCTTTGCCATGCCGGAACACGCGACCCCGGCCGAAGGCGCAGGCGACCACGCCGCGACGACCGAGGCGGCACCTGCCGCCACGACGGAGGCAGCGCCTGCGGCGGATGACCACGCTGCCGCGACCGAGGCCGCCCCGGCAGAGGGCCATGCCCCACAGGGCGCGATCCTCATGTCCGAGGCGTCCAGCAAGGTTCTGGACGACGCCCACCATGCCCCCGCCTGGGTCAAGGTCTCGCCCTTCGTCGCCATGCTGATCGGCTTCGTCACGGCCTGGGTCTTCTACGTCAGGGACCCGTCGATCCCCGGCAGGCTGGCGGCGCAGCAGCCGATCCTCTACCGCTTCCTTCTCAACAAGTGGTACTTCGACGAGATCTACGACGCGATCTTCGTCCGCCCGGCGAAGTGGCTTGGCGGCTTCCTCTGGAAGAAGGGGGACGGCGACGTGATCGACGGCACGATCAACGGCGTGGCGATGGGCTTCGTGCCCATGCTGACCCGGATCGTGAGCCGCGCCCAGTCCGGCTACATCTTCACCTATGCCTTCGCCATGGTCATCGGCATCGCCGTGCTCCTGACCTGGATGACGATCTCTGGGGGCGCGCACTAATGGAAAACCTTCTTTCCATCATCACCTTCCTGCCCCTCGTCGCGGCGGCGATCCTCGCGCTCTTCCTCAAGGGCGACGATCCGGCGGCGCAGGCGAACGCCAAGTGGCTCGCGCTCATCGCGACGACGGTCACCTTCCTCGTCTCGCTCTTCCTCCTCCCGGGGTTCGATCCCGCCGACACCGGCTTCCAGTTCGTGGAAGAGCGGGAATGGATCATGGGCCTCAAATACAAGGTTGGCGTGGACGGGATTTCCGTGCTCTTCGTCCTGCTGACCACGTTCCTGATGCCGATCACGATCCTCTCCACCTGGCAGGTCTCGTCCCGGGTGAAGGAATACATGGTCGCCTTCCTGGTGCTCGAAGGGCTGATGATCGGCGTCTTCGTGGCGCTCGACCTCGTCCTCTTCTACCTCTTCTTCGAGGCGGGTCTGATCCCGATGTTCCTGATCATCGGCATCTGGGGCGGCAAGGAGCGGATCTACGCGGCCTTCAAGTTCTTCCTCTACACCTTCCTCGGCTCGGTCCTGATGCTGGTCGCGATGATCGCGATGTACGTGGACGCGGGCACCACGGATATTCCGACGCTTCTGAACCACCAGTTCGCGTCCGAGACGCTGAACCTCTTCGGCTTCCACATCGTGGGCGGGATGCAGACGCTCCTCTGGCTCGCCTTCTTTGCCTCCTTCGCGGTGAAGATGCCGATGTGGCCGGTCCACACCTGGTTGCCGGACGCACACGTGCAGGCGCCGACGGCGGGGTCGGTGGTTCTGGCGGCGATCCTCCTGAAGATGGGCGGTTACGGCTTCCTGCGCTTCAGCCTGCCGATGTTCCCGGTCGCCTCCGACCTGCTTGCCGGTCTCATCTTCTGGATGTCGGCCATCGCCATCGTCTACACCTCGCTGGTGGCGCTGGCGCAGTCGGACATGAAGAAGCTGATCGCCTATTCCTCGGTCGCCCACATGGGCTACGTGACCATGGGCATCTTCGCGGCGAACCAGCAGGGCGTCGACGGCGCCATCTTCCAGATGCTGAGCCACGGCTTCATCTCGGGCGCGCTCTTCCTCTGCGTCGGCGTGATCTACGACCGGATGCACACGCGCGAGATCGACGCCTACGGCGGCCTCGTGAACCGGATGCCGTCCTACGCGCTGATCTTCATGTTCTTCACCATGGCGAACGTCGGCCTGCCGGGCACCTCCGGCTTCGTGGGCGAATTCCTGACGCTGATGGGCATCTTCCAGGTCAACACCTGGGTCGCCGCCGTCGCCGCGACAGGCGTCATCCTCAGCGCGGCCTATGCGCTCTGGCTCTACCGCAGGGTGGTCTTCGGCGATCTCATCAAGGAAAGCCTGAAGACCATCTCCGACATGAGCACGCGGGAAAAGGCGATCTTCGCGCCGCTCGTCGCGATGACCCTGCTCCTGGGCATCTACCCGAGCCTCGTGACCGACGTCACCGGGCCCTCGGTCGCGGCGCTTGTCACCGAATACCACGCCGCCGTGCCCGCCGACACGGGCGTGCAACTGGCCAGCCACTGAGGACGCATCGCGATGATCTCCGCCGATTTCTCCGCCATCCTTCCCGAAGTGGTCCTGGTCCTTTACGCCATGGCCGCGCTTCTCGGCGCGGTCTACACCGGCAAGGACGAACTGGCCGGCACGCTCACATGGGCCACGGTCGCGGTATTCACCGGCCTCGCCGCCTGGATCGGCCTGTCGGCCCCGGGCGAGACCATCGCCTTCGGCGGCATGTTCGTGGACGATGCCTTCGCGCGCTTTGCCAAGGTGACGGTGCTTCTCGGCGCGGCCGCCGTCCTTGCCATGAGCGCGGACTACATGGCGCGGCGCGGACTCGGCCGGTTCGAATTCCCGCTCGTGGTGGCGCTTGCCGTCGCGGGCATGATGATCATGGTCTCGGCCGGCGATCTCATGTCGCTCTACATGGGGCTCGAACTGCAGTCGCTCTCGCTCTACATCCTCGCGGCCTTCCGCCGCGACAGCGTGAAATCGACGGAAGCCGGGCTCAAGTACTTCGTGCTCGGCTCGCTCTCCTCGGGGCTCCTGCTCTACGGCGCCTCGCTCACCTACGGTTTCACCGGCACCACGCTCTTTTCGGGGATCATCGAGACGATCCAGGGCGGGCACGTCTCGGTCGGGCTTCTCTTCGGTCTCGTGCTGATGATCACCGGCCTTGCCTTCAAGGTCTCGGCCGTGCCCTTCCACATGTGGACGCCCGACGTCTACGAAGGCTCGCCGACACCGGTCACGGCCTTCTTCGCCACCGCCCCCAAGATGGCCGCGATGGCGCTCTTCGCCCGGCTCGTGTTCGACGCGTTCGGTGCTGCCGTGGCGGACTGGAGCCAGGTGATCGCGGTCATCTCGGCGCTGTCGATGTTCGTGGGCGCGATCGCCGCGATCGGGCAGCGGAACATCAAGCGGCTGATGGCCTATTCCTCCATCGCCCACATGGGTTTCGCGCTCATGGGTCTCGCCGCGGGGACCGAGGCGGGCGTCAAGGCGATGCTGATCTACATGGCGGTCTATGTCGTGATGAACGTCGGCACCTTCGCCTTCATCCTGTCGATGGAGAAGGACGGCGCCCCGGCGACCGACATCGATACGCTGAACCTCTATGCGAAGAAGGAACCGATCAAGGCGCTCGCCATGCTCGTCCTTCTCTTCTCGCTCGCGGGCGTGCCGCCGATGCTCGGGTTCTTCGCGAAGTATGGCGTGCTGCTGGCCGCCGTGAACGCCGACATGGTGCTCCTCGCGGTCGCCGGCGCGGTCGCCTCGGTGATCGGCGCCTTCTACTACCTGCGCATCGTCTACTTCATGTACTTCGGCGCCGAGACCGACGGGCTGGAGACGCGGATGGTGCCGGCGCAGTGGGTGTTGCTGATGGCTTCGGCCATCGTCATGGTCGCGGGCGTCGTGAACCTTCTCGGCATCGAGGGCGCCGCGGCTCTGGCGGCCGAAGTTCTTGTCCGCTGAGCGGACGGACCGGCCTCCGGTCTGGCCGGAAGGCGTGGCGCGCCACGTCCTCGCGGAGGTGGACAGCACCAATTCCGAGGCGCTGCGCCTCGCGCCGCACCTGACGCAGCCGGCGTGGATACTCGCCCGGCGCCAGACCGCGGCGCGCGGACGGCGGGGCCGGGCCTGGATTTCGCCCGAGGGCAATTTCTTCGCCACCCTCATGATGCGACCCCCGGCCGATCCGGCCACGGCCGCGCAGCGGAGCTTCGTGGC
The DNA here is from genome assembly GCF_041919395.1 of Albidovulum sp. Lineage (NCBI taxonomy): Bacteria > Pseudomonadati > Pseudomonadota > Alphaproteobacteria > Rhodobacterales > Paracoccaceae > Albidovulum > Albidovulum sp. Next base: position 17,960 of record NZ_JAYRTX010000033.1, on the reverse strand, counting down.
GGCGCTCGCCCTCGCCGAGGCGCTGGATCGGGCGGTCGGGCCGGGGGCGACGCTCTCGCTCAAGTGGCCGAACGACGTGCTCCTGAACGGCGGCAAGGTGGCGGGCATCCTTCTGGAAAGTGCGGGGCAGGGGGGGGCCGTCAGCCACCTTGCGGTCGGCATCGGCGTCAACCTGATCGCGGCGCCGCCACCCGATGCGCTGGAACCCGGCAGCACGCGGCCCGTGTCGGTGATGGGCGAGACCGGCGTCAGGCTCGCGCCCGAGACGCTCCTCGACCTCATCGCCCCGGCCTTCGCCCGATGGGACGCGCAGCTTGAAGCCTGGGGGTTCGCCCCGATCCGCACAGCCTGGCTCGCCCGGGCCGCGCGGCTCGGCCAGCGGCTCACGGCGCGGACCATGGCCGAGACCATCGAGGGCACGTTCGAGACCGTCGACGAGAGCGGAGCGCTCGTGCTCGCGACGCCGCAGGGCCGCCGCGCGATCCCGGCGGCCGACGTCTATTTCTGAGGGAGGGACCCCATGCTCCTCTGCATCGACTGCGGCAACACCAATACCGTCTTTTCCGTCTGGGACGGCGAGAGGTTCCGGTGCACGCTCAGGACCTCGACCGAGCATCAGCGCACGGCCGACCAGTATTTCGTCTGGTTCTCCACCCTGATGGAGCATCACAAGGTGCCGGTGGAGATCGACGACGTCGTGATCTCCTCCACCGTGCCGCGGGTGGTCTTCAACCTCCGCGTCCTTTGCGACCGCTACTTCAACTGCCGCCCGCTCGTCGTCGGCAAGCCCGAATGCGCGCTGCCGGTGGCGCCGCGGGTCGATCAGGGCACGACCGTCGGCCCCGACCGTCTCGTCAATGTCGTCGCGGGCTTCGACCGGCACGGCGGGGACCTCATCATCGTCGATTTCGGCACCGCGACGACCTTCGACGTTGCCGACACCGACGGCGCCTATATCGGCGGGGTGATCGCGCCCGGAGTGAACCTCAGCCTTGAAGCGCTCCACATGGCCGCCGCCGCACTGCCGCACGTCGATGTCACGAAACCGCAGAAGGTCATCGGCACGAATACGGTTGCCTGCATGCAGGCCGGCATCTACTGGGGGTATGTTGGGCTTGTCGAAGGCATCGTGCGGCAGATCCGGGCGGAACGTGCGCGGCCGATGAAGGTGATCGCCACCGGCGGTCTCGCGCCGCTCTTCGGTCAGGGCACAGAGATATTCGACAGCGTCGAGGACGACCTGACCATGCATGGGCTCGTGCTCATCCACCGCTACAACAAGGGACTTGCGACGGGATGACCAAGAAGGACCGCCTGATCTACCTGCCGCTTGGCGGGGCCGGCGAAATCGGCATGAACTGCTACGTCTTCGGCTATGGCCCCGAGGGGGCCGAGCGGCTGATCGTCGTCGATCTCGGCGTGACCTTCCCGAACATGGACGAGACGCCGGGCGTCGACCTCATCATGCCCGACATCGCTTGGCTGGCAGAGAACGCAAGCCGGGTGGAGGCGATCTTCATCACCCACGCGCACGAGGACCATGTCGGCGCCCTCGGCCATCTCTGGCCCCGGATCAAGGCGCCGGTCTACGCCCGCCCCTTCACCGCCGCCATCGCAACCCTGAAGATGGAAGAACAGGGCCAGCCCCTCGACGTCATCCGCGTGGTCAAGCCGCGGCCCGAGGTCGTGCAGGCGGGGCCGTTCCGGGTCCAGTTCGTCCCCGTCAGCCACTCGATCCCCGAAAGCGCCTCTCTCATCATCGACACGCCGGCGGGGCGGATCGTCCATTCGGCCGACTTCAAGCTCGACGGGACGCCCGTCGTGGGCGAGCCCTTCGACCCCGAGGAGTGGCACCGCATCGCGAAGGAGGGAAAGGGGGTCAAGGTTCTCACCTGCGATTCCACCAACGTCTTCTCGCCGCATCCGGGGCGGTCGGAGGCCTCGCTGGCCAAGCCCCTTTCGGAGCTCATCGCCGCGCAGCGCGGCATGGTCGTCGCCACCACCTTCGCCTCCAACGTCGCCCGGCTGAAGACGCTGGCCGAGGCGGGGCGCGACGCGGGCCGGTCGATCTGCCTTCTCGGGCGGGCGATGAAGCGGATGATCACGGCGGCGGTGGAAACCGGCGTCCTGACCGACTTCCCGGCGATCATCCAGCCCGAGGAGGCGGTCGATGTGACGCGCCAGAACCTCATGCTGATCGTCACCGGAAGCCAGGGCGAGCGCCGTGCGGCCTCTGCCCAGCTTGCCCGCGGCAAGTATCTCGGGCTGGAGATGAAGGAGGGCGACACCTTCCTCTTCTCCTCCAAGACGATCCCCGGCAACGAGCGCGACGTGATCCGGGTGATGAACGCCTATTCCGAGATGGGTGTCGATGTGATCGACGACCGCGGCGGGCTCTACCACGTCTCGGGCCACGCCAACCGCCCGGACCTCGAAGCGGTGCACGAACTCTTGCGCCCGAAGATACTGCTGCCGATGCACGGCGAACACCGGCACCTGCGCGAACACTGCCAGATCGGTCTGGCCAAGGGGATCGCGGCCGAGCTTGCGGTCAACGGCACAATGGTGGACCTGACGGGAGCCGAGCCGGAAGTGGTCGAATATGTGGAGGCGGGGCGGACCTACCTCGACGGCAGCGTGCTGATGGGGGCGATGGACGGGGTCGTGCGCGACCGCATCCGCATGGCGCTGAACGGCCACGTGCTGGTCACGGTGATCCTCGACGAGGACGACCAGCCGCTCGGCGAGGCATGGGTGGAGACGATGGGCCTCGTCGAAAGGACCCGCTCCGGCACGCCGCTGGCCGAGGCGGTGGAGCGCGAGCTCAACGAATTCCTCGACAGTGCGGGCGACCGCGTCCTGAAGGACGACGACAAGGTGGAGGAGGCGATCCGCAAGATCGTGCGGCAGGTCACGGTCGAAGAGATCGGCAAGAAGCCCGAGGTGACGGTGGTTACAAGCCGGCTCGTCGCAGAGTGAGCCGGGCGGACGAGCGGCCCCGCCGGCCGCCCTGTCCCTTCGCCGCAGACGGTCCTGCCGGTGAGGTCAGACCTTTTCCGGCTTGAAGCCGCGCAAGAGAAAATCGGGCACGTGATCGCCCATGCCGACGACGGGCGAGCCCTGGTCGCGGTCGCGTCTTTCCTCGCCCCGGCCCTCGCTCCGGGCGCCGCGACGGTCACGATCGGGTCCACGTTCGCGCTTTGGCCTCTGCTCGGTCGTGCGCTCCTGCCTGGGGCCGTCCCCGGCGCCACGCGCGGGCCTCTCCGGCGCGGGTTCGGTCCGCGGCGCCGGCACGTCGAGCGGGGCGAGCGGCGCTTCGTGCCCATGCGCCTTGATCGGGCGCTCGCGCCGGTCTTCGCGGCTGCGCGCCTCCTCGCGGTCCCGGCGCGGCCGGGCCTTGCGCTCCTCGTCCGCCCGCGGCGGGCGCTGCGCTGCCTCGCTGAGCGCGAAGCCTTCGGGCAGCGGGGCGCGGGGCAGCGGCGTCTTCACGAGGCTCTCGATCGCGTCGAGGTATTTCTTGTCGGCTGGCGTCGCCAGCGTCACCGCCACGCCCTTGCGGCCGGCGCGGCCCGTACGGCCGATCCGGTGCACGTAATCCTCGGCATGGGAGGGCACGTCGAAGTTGAAGACGTGACTCACCGCCGGGATGTCGAGCCCGCGCGCCGCCACGTCGGAGGCCACGAGGAAGCGTAGCGAACCGTCGCGGAAGCCGTCGAGCGTCTTTGTCCGCTGGCTCTGGTCGAGGTCGCCGTGGATCGGCGCGGCATCGAAGCCGTGCGCCTTCAGCGACTTCGCGAGGATGTCGACTTCGGACTTGCGGTTGCAGAAGAGGATGGCGTTGGTGCAGGCCTCGCCTTCCGCATTGATGACTGCCCGCAGAAGCTCGCGCTTCTGCTTCGCCGTCTGGTCCTTGCGGGTCGGCGAAAGCTCGATCAGCCGCTGTTCGATGGTCTCGGAAGCCGTCGCCTGACGCGCAACCTCGATCCGCGCCGGCGAATGCAGGAAGGCGTTGGTGATGCGCTCGATCTCCGGCGCCATGGTGGCGGAGTAGAAGAGCGTCTGCCGCGTGAAGGGCGTGAGCGAGAAGATCCGCTCGATATCCGGGATGAAGCCCATGTCGAGCATCCGGTCGGCCTCGTCCACCACCATGATCTGCACGCCGGTGAGAAGGAGCTTGCCGCGCTCGAAATGGTCGAGCAGCCGGCCCGGCGTGGCGATCAGCACATCGACGCCACGGTCGATCAGCTTGTCCTGCTCGCCGAACGACACGCCGCCGATCAGGAGCGCCTTGGTCAGCTTGGTATGCTTGGCGTAGATGTCGAAGTTCTCGGCCACCTGGGCGGCGAGTTCCCGCGTGGGGGCGAGGACGAGGCTGCGCGGCATCCGTGCGCGGGCGCGGCCGCGGCCAAGCAGCGTGATCATCGGCAGCGTGAAACTGGCCGTCTTGCCGGTGCCGGTCTGGGCGATGCCGAGAACGTCCTTGCCTTCGAGGGCGGGTGGAATGGCGCCAGCCTGGATCGGCGTGGGGATTTCATAGCCGGCTTCGGCAATGGCTTGAAGGACCCGCGGGTCCAGCTTCAGGTCGGAGAATTTTGTCATCAGCGTCCAGTCGTTGCGGCATCGGGCCGCAAGGGTGAAGGGACGCAACTTCCGGGCGCCCCGGCGTTCGCCCGCCGGATGCGGGCGCTTCGCCCTAACGCAAAACGCGGCGAAGGTCAATCAGCCGCCGGAGGGTGGCCCGGAAAGGCGGCGCCGCCCGTCCTGGGGGAGACGGGCGGCGCCTTGGGCTTGGGTGTTTGGGTGGGTGTTCAGGTGTGGGTACTACGGGTACAAGTTCCGGCAGGGGACCTGGGGGGGAACCCTACCGGCGACGGCGACGCAGAAGCGCCACCACCCCGAGCCCTGAGAGAAGCAAAGCCCCTCCGGCGGGCACGGGCACGGCCGCCATGTCGAGACGGATCGCCCCGAGATGGTTGCCGGTTCCCGGCGAGCGTGCGAGCACGTTCATCGAGATCAGATACGTCCCTGGACCGAGGTTGAACGCGCCGAAGCTGTGCTGCCCGCTGGCAAGCGCAGCGTCGAAGTTCATGCCCGTGTTCGGGGACGGGGTCACCGGGGCCGACGTGGCCCCGAACGAAGTGCCGTTGTTGAAGACTTCGAACTGGTCCCCCGCGAAGAAGCCATCCACGAGGGTGAGGATGGCATTGGCCGCCAGGGTGAAGCTGAAGCTCCGTCCGGCCGTGGTGCCGACGTCGCCGTAGGAAAAGCGGGTCCATCCGCTGTCGGCGACGAGGTTGATGGTCGCGGCCTGGGTCGGCATTGCGCCGAGCCCCGCCGTGACCGTTGCCGCTGCCACGGCCAGCGCTTTGAAGGTGGGTTTGAACATGGCAGCTCCTTTGTTGCGGCTGGCACTCTAATTCTTTGGGAAAATGAGACATTTTTGGGGCATTGGAGACGGCTGTTGGCGCAACGGAAACAGAATGCCGTGCAGCGGAAGAATCAGTTTCGGTATGGCGACGATCACGGCGGGTTTCCGCGCATTCTGCCGCGAAGCTGCCCCAAACCTGACCGATTGACGCCCCGCGAGGCGCCCGGCGCCGGCCCCAGGCAGCACACGGGGGCCCGGTTCAGGCCGCTGGCGCCACATTTCTGCCATAAAGAGATTCGCCCGATGAGAGACAATCTGGGGCTGAAATCGGTGACGGGGACTGGCTTTGCCATCGACGCCCGCCCCGGCCTTGCCTAGTCTCCCGCCGGGGAACCGGAAAGACTGCGATGCTGCACGTCCATGTCGTCAACCTTGCGCGGGAGACCGGGCGGCTCGCCCGGATCGGCGCCACGCTCGACGGGTTCGGCCTTGGCTGGACCAGGGTCGAGGCGCTCGACCGGCGCGCGATCGCGGCCGACGCGCTTCGGGCCGCCTTCGGTTCCGGACCCTTGTCGCGCGCCTATCCGGCGACGCCAGGGGACATGGCCTGCACGCTTTCCCACCGCCGGCTCTGGGACGAAATCGCGGGGGGCGCCGCCGAGGCGGCGGTGGTGCTGGAGGACGACGCCCTGCTTGCCGCGACCTTCCCCGCCTTCGCGGAGGACGGGGTTGCGCGGCTCATGCGGGATCACGCCATGGGGGTGCTCAAGCTCGAATTCTGGCCGGGGGCCGAGCGGAGCCGGCGGCACCCCCTCGGCCAGGCGCTCGGCGCGGGTCCGGCGGGCACGACGCTCCACCGGCTGCGGAGCGGGTTTCTCGGCAGTTGCGGATATGTGCTGACGGCACGGGGGGCGGGAGCGCTCCTGTCCCGATTCCCGGCGCTGACGGTGCCGGTCGATCACCTGCTCTTCGGCCGCTCGGCCGGGATGGGCTTCGACCTTCTCCGCCCCGGATTCGTCTGCCCGGCGCCGGTCCTGCACGACATTTCCACCTTCGCGTCCGACATCCGCCCCGAACGCCCCGAGACCCCGGCCCGGACGCTCCGCCGCCGCTGGCGCGACTGGCGGACGCGCCGGGCGGAGATGGCAGAGGTCACCTCCGGGGCCGCGGTTCCGGTCGAGATGACCTTCTCGGGCGCATAGCGCCCCTTGCCCCGAGCCCGCGTTGTGCGACGATGGCAAGTTCAGGACAGGAGGAAACGCCATGATCGAGAAATTTGCATCGGCCGTCTGGAAGGGCAGCCTGAAGGAGGGCGGCGGCACGCTCACCGCGCAGTCGGGCGCCTTCACCGGGCTGCCCTACACCCATGCGACCCGCTTTGGCGGCAAGCCGGGCGCGAACCCCGAGGAACTGATCGGCGCGGCCCATGCGGGCTGCTACTCGATGTTCCTCGCGGCGCTGATGGGCGGCGAGGGGATCACGCCCGAGGCGATCGAGACGACCTCCACCATTTCGCTCGACCCGACGACCGAGGGCGGGCCGACGGTGAAGAAGGCGCACCTGGTGACGAAGGTGAAGGCTGACGCGCCCGAGGCGAAGATCCGGGACCTTGCCGAGAAGGCGAAGGCGGGCTGCCCGATCTCGAAGCTTCTCAGGGCCGAGATCACGATGGAGGTGACGGTCGGCTGACCCCTTCCGCGCCGGGTCCGCCGTCGTACCAGTGCAGCGCCTGGTAATCGAAGCCGCGTTCGATCGTGGGCTTCACGTTGGCGAAATAGGGCGAAAGGTCGAAATCCCGGGGCGCAAAGAGCGAGTGGTCGCGAATGTGCAGGATTTCGCGGCGGACGGGGTCGTCGGGATCGACCTTGATCTCCGGCAGGATCGGATAGCGCACGATCTGGAAGGCCTGGGCGATCAGCGTCGAGCAGATCGCGCGTGTCGGATCGCCTGAGCCGAGGGCGATCATCCGCCGCCGCCATCGGCGCGGAACGGGGGGTTCGGGCAGGAGATAGCGGGCAAGGTCGATGACGTTCCTGAGATCGTAACTCCGTCCGATCGAGGCGCGCATGTAAGCGACGACCCGGTCGAGGTCGGTCCCATCGATGCCGACCGGGCGGCAGACGCGGGTGTTGAGATGGGCATAGTGTTCGAGCGAGACGTAGCGCACGCCCCGTTCGAGGTCCGCCTCGATCAGGTCGCAGCCGTCAGGGTCGCCGACATAGAAGGCGGCGTGGGACCAGGTCGAGGTGGTGAGATACTTGATCGCCGCGGAAATGCGCGTATCGCCTTCGACAAGGAGGATGTCGGCCGGGCGCAGGCAGGCCCGAAGCAGCGGCAGCGGCGTGACCGCATAGGAGCGGTATCGGCCGGTGGGCGTCTGAAGGTAGCGGGCAAGCGCCCGGCCCATCGCTTCGGTCAAACGGTTCAACGGCATACCCCGCAGCCTGTCCGTTCGTCACCTGACCATGAAAGCTGCGAGGTCAGCGGTCAATAAGCCGTGAAAATCCGGGCGCCGGCGACTGGGGCCCTGGGGGAGCGCGTCAGACCATCATTTCTTTGGTCGCCGAAAGCTTCAGCGCGGGATGGTCGCGCACGATGCGGTCGATGTCCCACTGGAGCCGCGTGAGATAGACGATGTCGCCGTCGTGGTCGTGGGCGATATGGCCCTTGTTGGCGGCGACGAACTTCTCGACGTCCGGCTTCGGCCCCGTCACCCAGCGGGCGGAGGTGAACTGCGTCGGCTCGAAGCGCACCGGCAACTGGTATTCCTGCTCGATCCGGCTCGCCAGCACGTCGAACTGCAAGGGGCCCACCACGCCGACGATGAAGCCCGAGCCGATGCCCGGCTTGAAGACCTTGGCGGCCCCTTCCTCGGCGAACTGCATCAGTGCCTTTTCGAGATGCTTGGCCTTCATCGGGTCGCCCGCGCGCACCGTCTGGAGAAGCTCCGGCGCGAAGGAGGGGATGCCGGTGAAGCGCAGCGCCTCGCCCTCGGTCAGCGCGTCGCCGATGCGCAATTGCCCATGGTTCGGGATGCCGATGATGTCGCCCGCCCAGGCCTCCTCGGCCAGTTCCCGGTCGGCGGCGAGGAAGAGGACGGGGTTCGAGATCGCCATCGGTTTCCTGGTGCGGACATGCAGCAGCTTCATGCCGCGTTCGAAATGGCCCGAGGCGAGGCGGACGAAGGCCACGCGGTCGCGGTGCTTGGGGTCCATGTTGGCCTGCACCTTGAAGACGAATCCCGCGACCTTGCCCTCCTCGGGTGCGATCTGGCGTTCGGCGGCGGTCTGCGGCTGAGGCTCGGGTCCGTATTCGCCGATGCCGGACATGAGCTCCTTGACCCCGAAGGAGTTGATGGCGGAGCCGAACCAGATCGGCGTCAGGTGGCCTTCCAGGAACGACCTGCGGTCGAAGGCGGGCAGGAGTTCGCGCGCCATTTCAAGTTCTTCGCGGAGCTTCCTGAGAAGATCGGCGGGCACGTGCTCGGCCAGCTTGGGATCGTCGAGTCCTTCGATCTTGATCGATTCCGCCACCCGGTTGCGGTCGGCGCGGTCCATCAGTTCCAGTCGGTCGTGCAATATGTCGTAGCAGCCGAGGAAGTCGCGGCCCATGCCGATCGGCCACGACGCCGGGGTGACGTCGATGGCGAGGTTTTCCTGGATCTCGTCGATGATCTCGAACGTGTCGCGCGCCTCTCGGTCCATCTTGTTGCAGAAGGTCAGGATCGGCAGGTCGCGCAGGCGGCAGACCTCGAAAAGCTTGCGGGTCTGGCTTTCGACGCCCTTCGCGCCGTCGATCACCATGATCGCGGCATCGACCGCGGTCAGCGTGCGGTAGGTATCTTCGGAAAAATCGCTGTGGCCCGGCGTGTCCACCAGATTGAAGCGATAGCGGCCGAAATCGAAGGACATGGCCGAGGCGGAGACCGAGATGCCGCGCTCCTGCTCCAGCTTCATGAAGTCCGACCTTGTGCGCCGCGCCTCGCCCTTGGCGCGGACCTGCCCCGCCATCTGGATGGCGCCGCCGAAAAGAAGGAACTTCTCGGTCAGCGTGGTCTTGCCCGCATCGGGATGCGAGATGATGGCGAAGGTGCGCCGCCGGGCGATTTCCGGCGGCAGGGCGGGGCGGTTCGGGGCGGCGTCAAGCATGGCGGCGATATAGCCGTGCCAGTGCCCCTGCGCAATCTGCGGTGTCCGGGGCCGCGCTCAGGCCGGCCGCGCGATGAGAAGATCGCAGGGCGCGTCGCGGATCATCCGCGCGGCGAAACTGCCGATGAGGGCGTTGTGCAGGCCGCTGCGCGCATGGGCGCCGACGGCGACCAGGTCGGCGCCCTCGGTGCGGACGGCATCGGTCAGCACCGTGCCGATCGCGCCTTCCAGAAGCGCCACCTTGCCGAGCGCTTCCGGCAGGGACTCCGCCCGGCGCCAGCCGGCCTCCGCCGTCTCCGCCTCACCGAGGAAGGAGCCCACCGCATCGGCGGGCATCAGGCCGCGATAGGGCACATGGATCGCATGGACCGCGGCGAGCCGCGCCTCCGGGGCAAACTCGGCGGCCTTGCGGAGCGCGGCGGCCGAGGCGGGCGAGAAATCGACGGCGGCGACGACCGTCCCGTAGGGGGAGACGGCCGGCCGGCGCACCAGAAGGACCGGACAGGCGACCTGCCGCACGATCCGCTCCATCGTCGTCTCGCGGAAGAAGTCCGCCAGGGCGCGGTCGCGGTGCACGCCAAGGATGAGGAGATCAGTCCGCTCGGCCGCCGCCAGCGCGGCGATGGCGAGCGCCGGGTCGCCGCGCACCACGCGGATTTCGTGCGGCACGGTCGCGGCGAGCGGATGCGCCTTTGCGATGCGCGCAAGCTCGGTCTCGGCCGCCCGCGCCATCGTCTCCGCGATGCTGTCGGGCAGGCTGTCGTCGACCACGGTGACGATGATGAGGCCCGCGCCAACCCGGCTCGCGAGAAGGAAGGCCCGCTGCAGGGCACGGTCGCCGCGTTCCGAAAGATCGGTGGCCACTATGAGGTTCTTCATCCGGTTCTCCCTTCGTCAACCCCTTCAGAGGTGGGCTATCCGACCGGAGGCGCAAGGCCGGGTGGCAATCCGCCGCAAGCCGGGATCAGTCGCTGCCCGGCCGGCGGAAGAGCGCCTCGCGCGCTGCCTCGTCGAGCAGGTCCCGACCCGCTTCGGTGCCGAAGTGCTGGCTCTGGCTCAGGCCGGGAAAGCGCGCCCGCACCTTCTCCGCCAGATCGGGCGGCAAGAGGTTCACTGTCGCCTCGGACACCATCAGGCTCTCGGCGGGGATGCCCTCGGCATAGACGATCTCGTGCCGGTCGAAGACGAGGCTGTAGTAGTCGACATATCCGCCTTCGCGCCGCGTCACGCGTTCGCCGTCCACAAGATGCTTGGCCTGCACCAGAAGCTCCGCCGTCTCGCCGATCCGGCGGGGGCCGCGCTGGTAGACAAAGATGCGGTGGTGCGGGCTGACGATCAGGTCGGAATGGTTGCCGAGGGTGCCGGCGGCGATGACGACGGGTGCAAATGCGCCCCTGGCGCGCAGGGTGGCCTTGCCGATCCACCGGACCTCCTGTGCGCCGTGGTCGCGCGTCAGGACACGGTCGCCCGGTTCCAGCGCCTCGATCGGCCGCTGGGCGCCGCCCGGCAGGGTGATCATCGTCCCGGCCGCGAAGGCCACGCAGACAAGGTCGGCGACGCGGATGCCCTCGACGTCCTCGCGCGCGTCGATCAGCGTGTAGTCCATCCTGGGCGCGAGCGGCGACAGCGGCACCGCGTAAATTTCCTGCGTCGCCTCGTGCCGGACGACCAGCACCTCGACCCGGTCGCCGTCGGGCGACATCAGGGTGAGGAGCGACAGGAGCGCGATCCGGTCGCCGGCCCGGCCGACGCCCGTCCCCTCGGCCAGCACCTGGGCGCGACCGCAGTCGGCCGGACGCAGCATCAGCCGCACCGGCCGCGCGTCGCCGGCAAGCCGGTAGACATCCCCCGGCTCCACCAGTTCCGCCGCCGCGATCGGATCGCCGATGTTCGCCCCGCCGGCGACGCTGAGGGCGCGCGCCGGATAGGCATGCGCCGCCTGGGCGGGCAGGGCGGTCGGGTGCTCGGGCATTCCCTGTCCTTCGGCTGCGCGCGGCCTGCATGGTCTGGCGCGCCCACCGGGCTTAGCAAAGCCGCGGCCCTTGCGTCAACGCGGGTCGCATCCGGCGCGGGCTGGCCCTGCCGCCGGGATCGGCTATCCTGTCGCGGAGAAACAGGGAGGCAAGCATGGATCTCGGCATCCGCGGCAAACGGGCGCTCGTCTGCGCCGGATCGAAGGGGCTCGGGCGCGGCTGCGCCGAAGCGCTGGCGGCGGCGGGGGTGGACCTTGTCCTCAACGCCCGCAGTGCCGGACCGCTCGCCGAGGCGGCGGCGGCGATCCGTGCGGCGCATCGCGTCGCCGTGACGGAGGTCGTGGCCGATATCACCAGCGAGGCGGGCAGGGCAGAGGCTCTCGCGGCGGCAGGGTCCGTCGATATCCTCGTCACCAACGCCGGCGGCCCGCCGCCCGGCCTCTGGTCGGACTGGGGCCGGGAGGATTTCCTCCGAGCGCTCGATGCCAACATGCTGACGCCCATCGCGCTGATGACAGCGCTCCTTCCGGGGATGATGCAGCGCGGCTGGGGCCGGGTGGTCAACATCACCTCGCAGTCGGTGAAGGCGCCGATCGCCCAGCTCGGCCTTTCCAACGCCGCCCGCGCCGGACTCACCGGTTATGTCGCCGGAACCGCCCGCCAGGTGGCGCCGCATGGCGTCACCATCAACAACCTGCTGCCCGGCATCCACGCGACCGACCGGGCCGACGCGCTCGACCGTGGCGTGGCGGCGGCACAGGGCATCACGCTGGAGGCCGCCCGTGCGGCCCGCACGGCGACGATCCCCGCCCGCCGCTACGGCACCGCCGGGGAATTCGGCGCGATGTGCACGTTCCTCTGCTCGATGCACGCGGGGTTCATCGTCGGCCAGAACATCCTGCTCGACGGCGGTGCAACGAATTCCACGCTTTGATCGACGTTCCGCCGGAAGATCCTCCGGAGCAGCGGTCAATCGGGGCGCCGGGGCCGATGTCCGACCTGCTTGCGGCCTTCCGCCCGGACTGCTATCCGGGCTGAAACCCGAGAGTTTCGCTCGGGGAAGGGGTGCCCTTGACGATCATGCCGCCGAACATCGCGCCGCCGCGCCTCGAGGTCCGCAACCTCGTCCGTCGCTTCGACGGCCGGAGCGTCGTGGACGACGTCTCCCTGACGATCGAGCCGGGGCAGGTCACCTGCCTGCTCGGCCCGTCCGGCTGCGGCAAGTCGACCACGCTGCGCATCATCGCCGGCGTGGACATGCAGGATGAGGGCACGATCCATGTGGACGGGCGCCTCGTTTGCGACACGGTCTTCCGCGTGCCGCCGGAGCGGCGCCACATCGGCCTGATGTTCCAGGACTTCGCGCTCTTCCCGCATCTCTCCGTGGCCGAGAATGTCGCCTTCGGCCTTCCCCGCGGCAGCGACACCAGAGGGCGGGTCGATGCGCTTCTGGAACGCGTCTCGCTGTCCGGTTTCGGCCCGAAATACCCGCACGAACTCTCGGGCGGCGAGCAGCAGCGCGTGGCACTCGCCCGTGCACTCGCGCCCAGTCCGCGCATCCTCCTGATGGACGAGCCCTTCTCCGGCCTCGACGAACGGCTCCGCGACGGGATCCGCGACGACACGCTCGCGCTCCTGAAGGAGGAGGGCACGGCCGTCCTTCTCGTCACCCACGAGCCGCACGAGGCGATGCGCATGGCCGACGAGATCGCGCTGATGCGCCGGGGCCGGATCGTGCAGCGGGGCGCACCCTACAACATCTACAACGCCCCCGTGGACCGCGAGGCGGCGGCTTTCTTTTCGGATATCAACATCCTTACGGCGACGGTTCAGGGCGCGCTGACGCAGACGCCCTTCGGAGAGTTCCTCGCCCCCGGCGTTTCGGACGGGACCGAGGTCGAGATCGTGATCCGGCCCCAGCATCTGAAGATCGACTTCGACCGCGCCGGCCGGGGGCCGAACCCGACGCCGGCCGACGGAACCGCGGCGCGCGCCACGGTCGCCCGGGCGCGGTTCATGGGGCGCGAAAGCCTCGTGGAGTTCCGCATGGAGGAGGGCGGGCAGATCCTCAAGGCGACGGTCCCGGCCGTCTTCCTTCCGAAGCCGGGCACGGTGATGTGGCTGATGATCCGTCGCGACCGCTGTTTCGTCTTCCCGCGCCGCGGTTGATCTCAGGCAGTGGCGAAGCGGGCGAGGTAATCCTCGGCGGTCTTCCCCGGTTCGGGCAGGAAGGCGCCGCCGTCATGTTCTATCCGCGTCGCAAGATCGACCCGGAACTGCCTGAAGTCGTTGGAAAGATCGCACCACGCCGTGAGGAGCCAGGCGCGCCCCCAGAAATCGAGGTGGAGGGGACGCACGCGGCGGACCAGTTCCGCCCGGTCCGCGCCGGGATAGCCGAGGGTGAGGGTCAGGTGATCGCGGATCGCGCGGCGGATGAGGCCGAGGTGGGGGGCGGCGCGCGCGGCCTCCGCGCTCGCGAAGACGAAGCTGTCGGCACCGGGGTCGTCCGGGCGGGCCGGCGCGACCGCGCCGATCTTGGCCCGGACCGAGGCGGCGGCCCGCGCGATCGTCGGGTCTGCCGCACCGGCGGCCAGCGTCACGCCGAGCCTCAGCGCCTCGAATTCGTCGCGCGTCAGCGTCATCGGCGGCAGGACGGTCGGATCGCGGAACTGGTAGCCGACGCCCCGCGCCCCCACGATCGGCAGGCCCGAGGCCGCCAGCGCATCCATGTCGCGCCACACCGTGCGGGTGGAGACACCGAGTCGTGCCGCAAGGTCGGCGGCGCGGTGCAGCTTGCCGTCGCGGAGGTGTTGCACGAGGTCGAAGAGACGTTCGGAGCGGCGCATCGAGGCTATACCGGGGTCAACTGACAGATTACTGTCAGTTGCGGCCCCCGGACAAGCGGTTTCGCGACCGAAGCGGCGGCGGAACGGTTTGACCCTTTGGCGCGAGAGGCCCATCTTCGGGCGATGCAAGGGCGCGAACCGCGCTCAAAGGAGACGCACATGCTCAACAACATCGGCATTCCCGGCCTGCTTCTGATCGCCGTCGTGATCCTCGTCCTCTTCGGGCGCGGCAAGGTCTCGTCGCTCATGGGCGAGGTCGGCAAGGGCATCACGGCCTTCAAGAAGGGCGTGAAGGACGGTTCCGAAGAGATCGAGAAGGCCTCGGCGGACCAGGCCCGCGACGTGACACCGGACAAGGACAAGGCCTGAGTAGGGCGGGACCTGCGGGGCGCGAAGAGACATGCTGGACATCGGCTGGAGCGAGCTTCTGGTCATCGGCGTCGTGGCGCTGATCGTGGTCGGGCCGAAGGACCTGCCCGTCATGTTCCGTACGCTCGGGCGGTTCACCGCCAAGGCGCGGGCAATGGGACGCGAGTTCCAGCGCGCCATGGACGATGCGGCGCGCGAGTCAGGCGTGAAGGAGACGGCGGACGACCTGCGCAAGATGACCTCGAAGAACGCGCTGGGCCTCGACGCGCTCGACAAGGCGGCGACGAAGTTCGAGCAGTGGAACCCTGCCAAGGGCGCGGCCACGCCGAAGGGACCGGCGACGCAGGCCCTGGCCGAGAAACGCGCTGCCGAAGCCGCGGCCCGCGCGGCGGCGGTGAAACCGGCGAGCGACGCCGCCGCGGCGGCGACCCCGGCTGCGGCTGCCGCCCCGGAGGCGGCCCCGGCCGCGCCGACGCCCCGCCTCAAGGCGGTGCGGCGAACGAAGCCCGCGGCCGACCCGGTGGCAAAGGCCGCACCGGCCGCGGCGGCGACTCCGGCTGCCAAACCTGCCGCGAAGCCGCGCAAGAAGAAGGGTGAGGCATGAGCCGCCCCGAAGATCACATCGACGACAGCACCGCCCCCCTGATCGAGCACCTGACCGAGCTCCGCTCGCGCATCATGTGGTCGCTTCTGGCTTTCATCGTGGCGATGGTGGCCTGTTTCACCGTTACCGATCCGATCTTCGAGTTCCTCACCCGGCCGATCTGTGCCGCGCTCGCCGAACGCGGGCAGGACTGCACGCTGTCGATGATCAAGTTGCAGGAAGGCTTCTTCGTGGCCATCCGCATCTCGTTCCTCGGCGGCTTTGCGCTGTCCTTCCCCTTCATCGGCTACCAGATGTGGCGGTTCGTTGCCCCCGGCCTCTACAAGTCCGAGAAATCGGCCTTCCTGCCCTTCCTCATCGCCTCGCCGGCGATGTTCCTTCTCGGCGCGGCATTCGCCTACTACGCCATCCTGCCGCTTGCCTTCGATTTCTTCCTCGGCTTTCAGAAGACCGCAGCCGTGCCCGCCGATGGCGAGGCCGTGGCCGACGCGGCAACCACGCTCGGCATCGGCTTCGTCGGCTCGATCGAGGAATATCTCGCGCTCACGATCAAGTTCATCTTCGCCTTCGGCCTCTGCTTCCAGTTGCCGGTGCTGCTGACGCTCATGGGCAAGGCCGGGCTCGT
This sequence comes from Albidovulum sp., assembly GCF_041919395.1. Classification (NCBI taxonomy): domain Bacteria; kingdom Pseudomonadati; phylum Pseudomonadota; class Alphaproteobacteria; order Rhodobacterales; family Paracoccaceae; genus Albidovulum; species Albidovulum sp. The sequence continues at coordinate 2,027 of NZ_JAYRTX010000033.1, read as the reverse complement.
TTCCAGCGTGGGTCTGGCCGCAGTGCGCCGCTACGCGGTCGTGGGCATCCTCGTCGTCGCCGCCATCGCCACCCCGCCCGACGTGGTGAGCCAGCTCGTGCTCTTCACAGTGGTCTACGGCCTTTACGAAGTCTCGATCCTGCTTGTGCGGCGGGTGGAGAAGGCACGCGAGGCGCGGCTTCGCGCCGAGGGGCTCTGGTTCGAGGAGGAGGAGGAAGCCGCCGAAGACGCTCCCGCCGCCGCGGGCGAGGGCAAGACGGGATGACCGGTGCTCTCCTGACCCGGATCGCCGAGGCGCTGGAGCGGCTCGCTCCGGCGCCCCATGCCGCGCCCGATTTCTCCGCCGAAGCCTTTGTCTGGCACGCCGACCCGGACCGCTTGCTGCCCGTGGCAGAGGTCGCGCGGGTGGACTTGCCGCTGCTTGTCGGCATCGACCGGTCGCGCGACACGCTCATGGCCAACACGGCGCAGTTCGCACGCGGCCTGCCTGCCAACAACGCGCTTCTCTGGGGCGCGCGCGGGATGGGGAAATCCTCGCTCGTGAAGGCGGTCCACGCCGCGGTCCGCGCCCAGGGCACCGACCTGAAGATCGTCGAGCTCAGTCGCGAGGACCTGCCCTCGATCGGGCGGCTCCTGACGCTGCTGCGTGCGGCGAAGGACCACCGCTTCATCCTCTTCTGCGACGACCTGTCGTTCAGCCACGACGACCAGCACTACAAGGCGTTGAAGGCGGTCCTCGACGGCGGCATCGAGGGGCGGCCGGAGAATGTCGTCTTCTATGCCACCTCGAACCGGCGCCACCTGATGCCGCGCGACATGATCGAGAACGAGCGGTCGAGCGCGATCAATCCCTCCGAGGCGGTGGAAGAGAAGGTCTCTCTCTCCGACCGCTTCGGCCTCTGGCTCGGCTTCCACCCCTGCAGCCAGGATGACTACCTGGAGATGATCCGCGGCTACTGCACCAGCCACGGGCTGGAGATCGACGAGCCGACCCTGCGGGCCGAGGCGATCGAATGGCAGGCGACGCGCGGCGCGCGGTCGGGCCGCGTGGCGTGGCAGTTCTTCTGCGATCTCGCCGGGCGCCGGGGCGTCCGCCTCTGACACGGCGCTGCCGCTCCTCGCGCCAGCGCCGCCCGTAGCGCGCGCCCGCTACTGCAGGTAGGGGACGGGATCGACGCTGTCGAAGCCCTGGCGCACCTCGAAGTGCAGAAAGGCGGGATCGGAGGAGCGGATCCTGGCGATCGGCTGGCCGCGCTTCACCCGGTCGCCCTTGGCCACGCTGATACCGTCGATATTGGCATAGACCGTGAGCAGGTTGCCGTCGTGCCGGATCACGAGGATCGGCACCTGGTCGGTGTCCTTGGTGATCGCGGCCACGGTCCCGTCGCCCGCCGCAGCCACCGCGGTTCCGGCCGCGGCAGCGATGTCGATGCCCTCGTTCTTCTTCTTCTGGTAGCCGCGGATGATCTTGCCCGCGACCGGCATGGCCAGCTTCGCGGTTCCCGAGGCGGCGGTCTTCTGCGTGCCGAGATTGGGGGCGGGCGGAGTCTTCACCGGCTCTGCCGCGGGTTTCGTCTTCTCCGCCGGCAGCGGCGTGGCGGCCGAGGGAGGCGTCGGCGTGGGCGAACCCTCGCCCGGTGCCGTGATGACCTCCTGCGATGCGCTCCTTGCCGCGGCGACGGGGACAAGCAGTGTCTGGCCCTCGCGCACGGCGAGGTCGGGGCCGAGGCCGTTCCAGTCGGCCAGGGCCTTGACGTTCACGTTGTAGAGCCGCGCGATCGAATAGGCGGTCTCGCCCCGCATCACGCGGTGGCGGATCGGCTCGGTGTTGCCGATGGTCACGGCGCCCGCCGCGACCGAGGCAGGTTGCGCAGGGGCCGGGGCGGCGCCCGGGGCGCTGGCCCGGTCTATCGCGCCCGAGGCGATGGTGGCCACGTCGATCCTGCCGCCGGCTGCGCCGGTGGCAAGCGGCGTACCCGTCACTCCGGCGGGTTCGGCAACACGTCGGGGCAGGGCAAGCACCTCGC
>NZ_JAYRTX010000032.1:0-29634 GCF_041919395.1 Albidovulum sp. | reverse complement strand
AGGCAGAAGAGGTACTTCGACGAGGCCGTGGTGTTCGCGCCCGTCACCGCATGACCGAGAAACGTGCGTTCCGGCGCCGAGATCTGGCCCGAGGCCGAGTAGTTGTAGAACCACGGGACCTTGTTGAAGAGCCAGACGAGGAAGAACTGCGCGGCAAGAGTGGCGACCGCGAGGTAGAAGCCCTTGATCCGGAGCGACGGCAAGCCGAAGAGCACCCCCACCCCGGCGGTGATCCCGCCCGCAAGAAGCACATGGATCAGGATCGAGACCTCGGGGAAGGCGGTCATCAGCTTGTAGCAGGCATAGGCGCCCACGGCCATGAACCCCCCGGTGCCGAGCGAGACCTGGCCACAGTAGCCCGTGAGGATGTTGAGCCCGATCGCGGCGATCGCATAGATCAGGAAGGGCACGAGGACGGCGTTTGCCCAGTAGTCGTTGATCAGGAACGGCACAACCCCGAAGGCCACGGCGACGACGGCGTAGTAGCGCCAGCGGTCGAACCTGATCGGGAAAGTCTGGCTGTCGTCCCGGTAGGTCGTCTTGAAATCGCCTGCCTCGCGGTAGAACACGTCTCAGCCCTCCACTTTCCGGTCAGGCCGGGGGTTCCACCCCCGCACCCCGGCGGTATTCCCGAAACGGCGGGGCCCCGGCGCAATCATCCCTGCCCCTCCGACGTGCGCTGGTGTTCGCGCGCGACCTGGTTGGAGCGCTTCGCGTAGCCCGTCGCCTCGGAATGGCGGACGAGCCAGAGCCAGGCGACGATTCCCACCGCGCCGCCGAGGGCCGCGAGGACGAGCGCGATGGTGACATGCGGACCATCGGTCGGGGCGCCGGTCAGTGCGACGTAGCCGAAGGCCCAGAAACCGGCCCAGGCGATGACGTTCAGGATGGCGATCAGTTTCGGCATGTCTCAAACCCTCTCGATGATGCGTTCACCGAAGAGACCTTGCGGCCGGAAGACGAGGAAGAGAAGGGCAAGGACATAGGCGAACCAGTTTTCGGTGGCGCCGAGCGTGAAGCCGAAAATGTCGCCAAACCACGACGAGCTGACAGTGAACTCGAAGAGCTTCTCGCCCATACCGATGATGAGCCCGCCGACGATGGCGCCGGGGATCGAGGTGAAGCCGCCGAGCATGAGGACCGGCAACGCCTTGAGCGCGATCAGCGACAGCGAGAACTGCACGCCCGACTTCGATCCCCACATGATCCCGGCGACGAGCGCCACGAAGCCCGCGATCGACCAGACCAGCACCCAGATGAAACGGAGCGAGATTCCGACCGAGAGCGCAGCCTGGTGATCGTCGGCCACCGCGCGGAGCGCCCGTCCCTGCTTGGAATACTGCGAGAAGAGCGTGAGCGTGAGGACAAGGAGCGCCGCGACGACCGAGGCCACGATGTCGAGGTTGTCGATGAAGAAGCCGTAGCCGAGAAGGCTTCCGGTGACGCTTTCCACCGTTTCGTTGATACCCTGCGGAAGGCCCACGTCGAGCGTCTTGATGTCGGCGCCCCACATTATGTCGCCAAGCCCTTCGAGGAAGTAGGCCATGCCGATCGTCGCCATGAAGAGGATGATCGGCGGCTGGTTCACGAGGTGCTTGAGAACATAGCGCTCGATGACGATCGCAAGGAGGACCATTACTCCGGCGGCGAGCGCGATGGCGACGATGGCGGGCAGGCGCCAGCCGAAGTGGTGCAGGTCGGTGCCGAAGACGGTGTTGATCAGGTGCGCGAAGGGCAACTGCCCTTCCTGGAACCCGACGAGCGTCAGCGCGGCGAAGAGTGCGAGCACACCCTGAGCATAGTTGAAGATTCCGCTGGCCTTGAAGATGAGCACGAAGCCGAGCGCGACGAGAGAATACATCACCCCGGCCATGAGGCCGTTCAACCCTGCCTCCATCGCGTAGAGAAGCTGGTCAGGCATGGCGTTTCTTCCTCCGGCGTATTTCGGTCCGGTCAGTCATGCGCGACCCCCAGATAGGCGCTGATCACGTCGGGGTTGTTCCGCACCTCGTCGGGCGTGCCGTCGCCGATCTTCTTGCCGTAGTCCATGACGACGACCCGGTCGGAAAGGTCCATGACCACGCCCATGTCGTGTTCGATGAGCACGATCGTGGTTCCGAACTCGTCGTTCACGTCGAGGATGAAACGGCTCATGTCCTCCTTTTCCTCGACGTTCATGCCTGCCATCGGCTCGTCGAGAAGGAGAAGCTTCGGTTCGGCGGCCAGCGCGCGCGCCAGCTCCACCCGCTTCTTCAGTCCGTAAGGGAGCCGGCCGACCGGCGTCTTGCGGATGTTCTGGATTTCAAGAAAGTCGATGATCTTCTCGACCTTCTCGCGGTGATGAGTCTCCTCCCTTTCCGCCGGGCCCCACCAGAGCGCCTGGGAAAGAACCCCGGACTTCATCAGCGTGAGCCGTCCCGTCATGATGTTGTCGAGAACGCTCATCCCGTCGAAGAGCGCGATGTTCTGGAAGGTCCGCGCGATGCCGAGGCGGGCCACCTGATAGGGCCGCATCGGCCCCCGCCGGACACCCTTGAACCAGACCTCGCCTTCCTGCGGGACGTAGAAACCGGAAATGACATTCAGCATCGAGGACTTGCCCGCCCCGTTCGGCCCGATGATCGCGCGGATCTCGCCGTCGCGGATGTCGAAGGAGATGTCGGTGATCGCCTTCACCCCGCCGAAGCGGAGCGTAATGTTCTTCATCTCCATCAGGACGCCGCCGATCTTGCGGCCGTCAGGGGTGGTGTCGGTGTCGGCGGTATCCTTCATGGCCGTGCCTCCCGCAAGGCCGGGACCGCCCCCCAACCCACACTCCCCCACAAGGGGGAGGGTGTCGCGGGGCGACGGCGCTTTGCGCTTCCCCTCCCCCTTGCGGGGAGGTGAGAGGGGTGGAGGGCGACCACGGCAGTCATTCCGCCGCCATCCTTTCCTGCGCCGCCATGACCTTCGCGTCGCGGATACGCAGCGTGGCTTTGATCCTGCCCTTGCGCCCGTCTTCGTAGGTGACTTCGGTCTCGGTGTAGATCTCGTTCCTGCCGCTGTAGAGCGCGTCGATCAGGTCGGCGAACTTCTCGGCGATGATGGTGCGGCGGACCTTGCGGGTGCGCGTCAGTTCACCGTCGTCGGCGTCGAGTTCCTTGTGCAGGATCAGGAAGCGGTGAACCTGGCAGCCCGAGAGCATCGGGTCGGCGGCGACCGAACGGTTCACCTCCTCCACATGGGCCTCGATCATCTCGCCGACCTTCGGATGCTGGCTCAGTTCCTGGTAGCTCGCGTAGGCTATGTTGTTGCGCTCGGCCCAGTTGCCGACCGCGTTCAGGTCGATGTTGATGAAGGCGGTGCACATCGACCGCCCCGCGCCGAAGACGACCGCTTCAAGGATGTTCGGGTAGAACTTCAGCTTGTTCTCGACATACTTCGGGGCAAAGAGCCGGCCATCGGCCATCTTGCCCACGTCCTTGGCGCGGTCGATGATCCTGAGATGCCCGCTGACCTCCTCGAAGAAGCCGGCGTCGCCCGTGGCCACCCAGCCCTCGGCGTCCTTGGTGGAGGCGGTGGATTCGGGGTTCCTGTAATATTCGACGAAGGTGCCCGGCGAACGGTAGAAGACCTCGCCGGTGTCGCCTATGCGCACCTCCACCCCAGGCGAAGGAACGCCGACGGTATCCGAGCGCACCTCCCCGTCGGGCTGCTGGGTGATGAAGACCGAGGCCTCGGTCTGGCCGTAGAGTTGCTTAAGGTTGATGCCGAGCGAGCGGTAGAAGTCGAAGATCTCGGGCCCGATCGCCTCGCCGGCAGTATAGCCGACGCGCACGCGGGAAAAACCGAGCGTGTTCTTCAGCGGCCCGTAGACGAGGAGGTTGCCGGCCCCGTAGCGCAGGCGGTCGATCGCCGACACCGGCTTGCCGTCGAGGATCGCGGGACCGACGCGGCGGGCAACCTCCATGAAGTGGTCGAACATCCGCTTCTTCAGCCGCCCCGCATCCTCCATCCGGATCATGACGTTGGTCAGCTGGCCCTCGAACACCCGGGGCGGCGCGAAGAAATAGGTCGGCCCGATCTCGCGCAGGTCGGTCATCATCGTGGCGGCGCTTTCGGGGCAGTTGACGGTGAACCCGGTCCACATCGCCTGCCCGACCGAGAAGATGAAGTCGCCGACCCAGGCCATCGGCAGATAGGCAAGCACGTCGTCGTCGCGGCCGAGGCTGTCGAACTCGGCCGAGTTCCGCGAGGTCTCTATGATGTTCCGGTTCGACAGCACGACGCCCTTGGGCTTGCCCGTCGTGCCCGAGGTATAGAGCATGACGCAGACATGGTCGTAGGTCAGTTCCGCAATGCGGGCATCCAGTTCGGCATCGAACCGCTGATGCGCCGCACGCCCCTCCGCGGCAATGTCGGCGAGCGCGTTCATGTGACCGTGGTCGTACTTCCGCATGCCCCGCTTGTCGAGGTAGGCAATCTGCTCGATCCCGGTCACGCGGTCCTGCACCTCCAGGACCTTGTCCACCTGCTCCTGATCGCCGCAGATGACGTAGCGCGCACCGCAATGATCGAGGACATAGGCCATCTCGTCGGCGACCGCGTCCTGGTAGAGCGGGACCGGCACGGCGCCGCACATCTGGGCCGCCACCATCGACCAGTAGAGCGCGGGCCGGTTGCGGCCGATGATGGCGACATGATCCCCGCGCGCGATGCCGAGCGACATCAGGCCGAGCGCCAGCGCGCGGACCTCGTCCGCCGTCTCGGCCCAGGTCCAGCTCTGCCAGATGCCGTATTCCTTTTCGCGATAGGCGGGAAGCGTGCCGAGGTCGCGCGCGTTGCGCGCCAGGAGCGCGGGAATGGACTGCAACTCAGGCTTGCTCGCTGTCGTGGCCACCGAAGCGCGTCTCCCCCAGCTTCTCCCCGTGCGCCGGACTTTCGGCGCATTCGCCCGAGCGGCGATTCCGCCCCTGCCGTCAGACTTCCGGGTCGGAGGCTGGGCGTCAAAGATTTCCTGACTTTTGCGCAAACGTTACGAATTGTAACAGACAGACCTTGCCCCTTCCGCCCGCCCCGCCGGCGGTGCTAGCGATAGGTCGACGGAGGGGAGATGGACCGCGAGGATCCGCGCACGAAGCTGACGCAAGCCGGGCTGAACCTCATTCAGCAGGCACTGTCGATCTTCGACAGCGGCCTCAGGTTGGCAGTTTCGAACCGCCAGTACCAGGTCATGTTCGACCTGCCCGACGCCCTCACCCGACCGGGCACCTCGTTCGAGGAGACGATCCGCCACCTCGTCCTGCGCGGCGAATACGGCGAAGTCGCCGACCCCGAGGAGGCGGTTCGCATCCGCGTCGAACAGGCCCGTGCCTTCGTGCCGCACTACATGGAGCGGCGCCGGCCCGATGGTCGCACGATCTCGGTCGAAGGCTCCCCGCTGCCGCAGGGGGGCTGGGTTACCGTCTATACCGACATCACCGGAATCAAGGCGCAAGAGGAACTGCTGCGCGGGCGCTCGGCGGAACTGTCCGAGGAAGTGCTGAACCGAACCGAACGGCTCGCCCAGGCCAACCGGGCGCTTGCCGCGACGAACGCCGCGCTGGAGGAGGCCAAGCGCGAGTTGACCGAGATGGAGGCGCGCACCCGGCTCGTGACAGAGATGATGCCGGCGCACATCGCCCATGTGGGCCACGACTCGGTCTACACATACTCGAACAGGCGCCTTTCGGCGGTGATGCCGGGCAGCCCTTCCGATATCGTGGGTCGCTCCGTCGAGGAGGTGCTGGGGCCGGCCACCTTCGCCAGGATCGAGCCCGGACTCCGCCGCGCGATTGCGGGAGAGGCGAATGTATTCGAGATCACGCACGAACCCTCGGGGCGGCGGATCCGCATCGCGCTCACCCCCGACCAGGGGCCGGCTGGCGGTGCGCAGGGGGTCTACGCGCTGTCGATGGACGTAACCGAGGAGGCGCAAGCCCGCGCAGCGTTGACGCAGACCGCGAAGCGCGAGCTCGCGGCGCAGCTGACCTCGGGCCTCGCGCATGACTTCGCCAATCTCCTCACCATCATCCTCGGACTTCAGGGGCGGCTCGAACGGCTGCCGGGCCTGCCCGCGGATGCGGCTGCGCTGGCTCGGTCGACTCTCGCGGCGGCGCGGCGGGGCGGCCATCTTCTCGACCGGATCGCGGCGATCTCCGGCCCGCGCGAGGTGAGGCCGCTGCCCACCGATCTGCCCGCTCTTCTGGCGGACCTTCAGATCATGGCGCGGCCCTCCTTGCCCGACGGCATCGGGCTCGACCTTCTCGTGGCAGATATGGGCGGGCCGGTGATGCTCGATGCCGGCTCGCTGCAGGATTCATTGCTGAACCTCATCCTGAACGCGCGCGACGCGATCGTGGCAGGCAAGGCCGGGACGGGGCGAATTACCGTTGCCGCACGTCGACTGCGCGACACCTGGCTGGAGATCTCGGTGGCGGATACCGGGCCGGGCTTCTCGGCCGAAGCGCTTGCACGCGGGCTCGACCCGTTCTTCACCACCAAGGGGGGCGACGGGTCGGGCCTCGGGCTGTCGATGGTGTACGACCACACCAAGCTGTCGGGGGGTACGGTGAAGCTCGCCAACCGGCCCGAAGGCGGCGCGACGGTCACGCTGCGGCTGCCTTTCCGCCCGGCCGCAGGTGCGGAGCCCGCAGAGCCGCTTCTCGTCCTGCTGGTGGAGGACCGCGAGGAGATTCGCGCCGACGTGCGCGGGATGCTGCGCGCGCTCGGACATAACGTGATCGAGGCGGCGAGCGCCGACGAAGCGATGGAGCTTTGCGATCTGCCGGGGCTCGACCTCATCCTGTCCGACATCGGTCTTCCCGGATCCATGACCGGAATCGACCTCGTCGCGGCGCTCGCCGCGCGCGGCCATCCGGCGAGGATCATCCTGATGACTTCGTTGCCGCACGGTGACGCCCAGCGCGCCCGCGCCGGGACAATCCCGGTCCTGTCGAAGCCCTTCTCGGTCGGCGACCTCGCCGCGGCCCTGTCGCGCCGGAGGGCCGCATGACGCCCGTCCGAGACGCCCGCCCGCATGTCGCGATCCTCGACGACGAGCCGGAGATTCGCCGGATGCTCGCGGACGCGCTGGAGGAGGCGGGGTTTCGCACCTCGACCTTTTCGCGCGCGACCGAGTTCGAGGCGGCGCTGAAGCGCACGGCGCCAGATGTCTGCCTCGTGGATCTCGGCCTGCCGGACCGCGACGGGCTGGCACTCGTCCACCGGCTTGCCCTGGAATCGGGGGCGGCAATCATCATCATCTCGGGTCGCGCGCAGGTGCAGGACCGGGTGACGGGGCTGGAATTGGGCGCCGACGACTACATCATAAAGCCTTTCGACCCAGCCGAGGTCGTCGCCCGCATCCGCGCCCGCCTGAGGAAGGGCCGCTCCGACACCGACCGCATCGCGACGGTCGCGCACTTCGCGGGCTGGACGGCTCATTTCGACCGCTACCTGCTGGCCAGCGAGGCCGGTGAGGAAGTAACCTTCAGCCATGCGGAGGGCGAGGTTCTCCGGCTCTTCCTCGAAAGCCCCAAGCGGCTCATCTCGCGCACGCAGATGCAGGAAATCCTTGGCGGCGCGGCGGGCGAAAGCTTCGACCGGGCCATGGATGTGCGCATCTCGCGGCTCAGGACCAAACTCGGCGAGGATCCCAAGAACCCGCGCCTGATCAAGACGATCTACGGCGCGGGCTACATCTTTCTTGGCGACGTGCGCTGGGGGTGACAAAAGGGGCGCATGTCCGAAGTCATGCTCATCCGTCACGGCCAGGCCAACACCGGCGCGCGCACCGAGGAAGACTACGACCGCCTCTCGGACCTCGGTCGCCGCCAGGCAGAATGGCTTGCCGATCACCTCATGGCCGTCGGCGGCTTCGACCGCGTCATCTCGGGCACGCTCCGCCGGCAGGAAGATACGGCCGCGCTCGTAAATCGCGGCGGCCGGCCGCACCGGCGCGACCCGCGGCTGAACGAGCTTGACTATTTCCGCCTGTCCCGTGCACTCGAAACGCGCGACGGCATCCCCTTTCCGACCGACGCGGCGAGCTTCGCCGCCCATGTGCCGCGGGTGCTGGAACTCTGGCGGGCGGGCCACGCCGGCCCCGATCACGAGAGCTACGACGCCTTCCGCGACCGTGTGCTCGACTCCATTCACGATGCTGCGGCCGAAGGGCCGGGCGTGGTTCTGGTCACCTCGACCGGCGTCATCGCCACGCTCTGCGCACTGGCGCTGGGGCTGGAGACGGTGGTGAAGGCGCGGATGTTCCTTCGTATCCTCAACACCTCCGTCCACCGCTTCGCGATCGACGGCGACGGGTTGCACCTCACGCAGTTCGGTGCCACGCCGCACCTCGACCACCCCGACCGCCACGCAGCGCGGACGCATTACTGAGGCGGGCCCGGCCCGTCCCAAGAAGGGAGCAAGCCATGCGGATCCACTGGTGCGGCACGGGCCTCTCCTCCGTTCCCGGCCTGCGCCGGCTGATCCTCGAAGGCCATCCCGTGACGGTCTGGAACCTGCCGGTGGACCAGGCGGTGGCGGCCGTGGGCGAGATCACCGATGACATCCGCGCGATGGAGCCCCCGGCCTTCGATGCCGCGGTCGCGCCGGGCGATATCGTGGTCTCCATGCTGCCCGCGCACCTGCACGCAGCCATTGCGCGGCTCTGCGTCAAGCATGGCGCACATTTCATCGCGTCGAGTTACACGACCGACGAAATTCGCGCGCTCGACGCCCCCGCGCGGGAGGCAGGCGTCGCACTGGTTACCGAGGTCGGCCTCGATCCCGGCATCGATCATGTCATGGCGCATGACCTGATCGCGGCCTACCGCGCCTCGCCTGCCTTCCACCGCGACAACGTCCTGTCGTTCACGTCCTACTGCGGCGGCGTGCCGGCAGTGCCGAATGCCTTCCGCTACAAGTTCTCCTGGTCGCCGCTGGGAGTCCTCAAGGCGCTCCAGTCCCCGGCCCGGTCGATCCGCGACTATTCGGAGTTGCGCGTGGCCCATCCCTGGGATGCGGTGCGCAGCTACATCGCGCCGCTGCGCGTGCCCGAGACCTTCGAGGTCTACCCCAATCGCGATTCCGTACCCTACCTCGCCGAATACGGGTTCGAACCTGGCTGGAAGGTGAAGGAACTCGTCCGCGGCACGCTCCGCCTGAACGGCTGGGCCGAGGCCTGGGCACCCGTCTTCGAGACCCTCGCGGCCGGTCCCTCGCCACATGCGCTTCAGGCCCTCGCCGATGACCTTTGGGCGAAATACCCGCTGGCGGAAGGGGAACCCGACCGCGTCGTCCTCTGCGTTTCGCTCAAGGCCGAGCGCGAGGGCCGTCCCGTCTGGCACCGCACCTGGACGCTGGACGCCATCGGCGACGTCCGGGGCTCGGCGATGGCACGGCTCGTCTCCGGCACCGTGGCGCTTGCCGTCGAGGCCGTGATGCGGCGGGAGTTCCCGGTCGGACTGCACGGCGCCCCGCGCGATCCGCGTCTGGTTGCGCGTTGGCTGGAGGCGACGCAGCATCAGGCGCAGCACATGCGGCTTGTCACCACGGCCTGACGCGGCGGACGACGCTTGAGCCAAGTCAAGGACGGTCCTGAAACCGCGAGCTAGGGAGAGGACATGACGCTGCGGTGCACGAAGGCCCGAGGAACCGCCCGCGCCGCCGGTTACACCGGCGGCATGGTGGACTTTCTATGGCCACGGATGGCGTCGCTCTTCCTTCTCCTTTCGCTCGCTTTCTCCGGCGTGGTTCCCCAGGGGATGATGCGGGTGGCCGGCGAGGACGGCGTCCGGCTCGTCCTTTGCACCGAGGAGGGTCCGCGCGACCTGTGGCTCGCTCCGGACGGCAGCATGTCGGAACGGGCGCCGCTGCCCGAGAAGAACCACGAAGTCGGCAAGTGCCTTGCGGTCGGATACGCCTTCGCCGCCGTGCAAGCCGCGGCCCTTGCCGATCCCGGTCGCGCCGACTTCGCGCTGTTCCGCCCGGTGTTGACGTCGGCCCACTGGCCGGGCTTCACCGTCGACCTGAGCCGCGCCGCGCGGGCGCCCCCCTTCTCCACTCTCGCCTGAGCCGCCGACGTCCGACGCGGCCGATCCGGCGCCCTCGGGGCCGGGCCGTTCGGACGGCATTCAGATCCATGCGTAACGAGTGCGCCCCTGCGCACAAGCGGGGGCAGGTTCCCCAGAGATTGGAGACAGCTATGAAAACCCTGAAACTTGCGGCATGTGCCGCGCTGATGCTGACCGCAGCCCCGGCTCTCGCCAGGATCACCGTGACCGACCTCGACGGCCGGACCGTGACCCTCGACGACGTGCCGAACCGCGTGGCACTCGGCTTTTACTACGAAGATTACCTCGCCGTGACCGGAACGGCGGGCGCAGACAAGCTCGTGGCCCTGTCGCGCGCGCCCTGGGCCGACTGGAGGCCGGGGCAGTGGGCAGCCTACACCAGCCTCTTGCCTGCTCTCGAAACCCTGCCGGATTTCGGCAACTCCGATGACAACACCTTTTCGGTGGAGACGCTCATCGCGGCGAAGCCCGAAGTGGCGATCCTCTCAAGCTGGCAGACCGCTTCGCTCGGCGAACCGGGCGTGAAGCAAATCGAGGACGCGGGCATCAAGGTCGTCGCCATCGATTACAACGCCCAGACACTGGAGCGGCATCTTCTGTCCACCCGCGTTCTCGGCGCCGTGATGGGCGAGCCCGAACGCGCCGAGGAGCTTGCCGCGATGTATCAGGCCAAGACCGAAGACACGCTCGCGCGGGTCGCCAAGGCCGGGGCCTCGGGCAAGAAGATCTATGTCGAACTTGCCCAGAAGGGGCCCGCAGAGGTCGGCAACAGCTACGGCAAGGGCATGTGGGCCGGGGTGATCGACCTCGTCGGCGGGACGAACATCGCCAAGGGCCAGATCGAGAACTGGGGGCCGCTCTCGCCGGAATACGTCATCGCCCAGCAGCCCGATGTGATCCTTCTCGCCGGATCGGAATGGCTGAACAAGCCCGAGGCAGTGCTACTTGGCTTCGGTGCGACGGACGAGGCCGCGCAGCCGAAGATGGCGGCCTATGCCGCGCGGCCCGGCTGGGCAGATCTGCCGGCAGTGAAGTCTCGTGAGATCTACGGGATCTACCACGGCGGCAACCGCACACTCTCGGACTTCGTCTACGCCCGGGCCATTGCCAAGGCGCTCTATCCCGATGCCTTCGCCGATGTCGATCCGGCGGCCGAACTGGCCGAGTACTACAAGACCTGGATGCCGATCGCGGCCGAGGGCCTTTTCGTCACGAAGCTGAAATGAGCGTGGCCGACCGGGCCCTGCCCTGGCGGCGGCAGTCCGGGCGGCGGGGGGTGGCGCTCGTCGCCGCCCTCCTGATCCTTGCCGTGCTCAGCCTTCTCGACCTCATGACCGGGCCGTCCGGCATGGGCGCGGCGGAGATATGGCGCACGTTCCGCGCCGGGCCGGCCGGCGAGGATCGCGCGGCAGCGGCGATCCTCTTCCAGATACGGCTGCCGCAGACCGCGATGGCGCTGATCGTCGGCGCGGCGCTCGGACTTGCCGGGCTGATGATGCAGACGATCCTCGCCAACCCGCTCGCCTCGCCCTTCACGCTCGGGTTTTCGGCCGCGGCGGGCTTCGGCGCGGCCGCGTCGATCCTCTTCGGCGCAGCACTCGGCCTGCCGCTACCCGGGCATCTCCTGACGCCCGCGGCTGCCTTCGCGGCGACGCTCGCCGCCACGCTCCTCGTCTGGCTCGTCGCCCGCGCACGGGGAAGCCAGCCCGAGATCATGGTGCTGGCGGGGATCGCCGTCCTCTTCTTCTTCCAGTCGCTGCAGTCGCTCCTCCAGTTCCTCGCCTCGCCCGAGGTCCTGCAACAGATCGTCTTCTGGCTCTTCGGTTCGCTCCTCAAGGCCAACTGGACGACGGTGCAGGTCTCGGGCGCGATAACCCTGGTCTGCCTGCCCTTCATCGCCCGCGACACCTGGGCGTTGACCACGCTCAGGATGGGCGAGGCGAATGCCCAGAGCCTCGGGCTCGACACCCACGCCTTGCGCCGCCGCATCCTTCTCCTCACCGCCGCGCTGACCGCCGCGGCGGTATCCTTCACCGGCACCATCGGCTTCGTGGGCTTGATCGCGCCCCATGCCGCGCGCGCCGCGGTGGGCGAGGATCACCGCTTCGCCCTGCCCATGGCGGCACTGGCCGGGGCCCTGATCCTGATCATAGCCTCCGTCGCCGCCAAGCTCCTGTCATCGGGCGCGGCAATCCCGGTGGGCATCGTCACCGCCATCGCCGGCATTCCGATGCTGATGGCAGTCATCCTCCGCCAGAAGGAGATCTGAGATGTTCGACATTGAGGTCCCAGCCCTGTTCAGAGGCCGCGTGCAGGTGCTTGCGCCCACCGCGTTCACCCTTGCGGCAGGGTCGATGACCGGAATCGTGGGCCCGAACGGCGCGGGAAAATCGACCCTGCTCCGTGCAGTTGCGGGCATTTCGCAGGACTCCGTGGCGGTCCGCAGGAGGGGGGAGCCGCTCCATCGTCGCGCCATCGGTTTCCTTCCACAGGCCTTCTCCGTCGCCTCGACCCTCAGCGTGACGGACTGCATCCTCCTCGGCCGGCGGGAAAACCTCGGCTGGCGCGTGCCCGTTTGGGCAAGGAACGACGCGCGGGGGCTCTTGGACCGCTTTGGCCTCGCCGACCTCGCCGACCGTCCGATGAGCGCGCTTTCGGGCGGCCAGCAGCAACGCGTGCTTCTGGTGCAGCGGCTGTTCCGCAACCCCGCGCTGCTCCTCCTCGACGAACCGACCTCGGCGCTTGACCTTCACCACCAGCTTTCCGCGCTGTCCATGATCCGCGACCATGCACGCGAGACCGGCATGGCGGTGATCGCAGCGCTGCACGACCTGACGCTGGCCGCAAGGTTCTGCGACCGCATCCTCGTTCTCGCCGGGGGGGCGGTGGTCCGCGATGACGCGCCGGCCGCCGCCTTCGCCGGCGGCCTCATCGAGAATCACTGGAACGTCGCGCCGGAGTTCCTGAAGGCGCGGGACGGCGGGCTTGTCGTCGTGCCGCACGCGATGGCCTGACGCGCCGGGCCAGTCACCGCAGCAGACGCGCAAGCTCCGCGACGAGCCGCGCACCATCATCCGGACCGTTGTAACCCTGCACGGACAACCGCGTGAAGGGCCGTCCCTGCCAGAGGTAGCAGGGGATTTCCACTCCGGCCGCGCGCAGTTCGCGGTGCAGCGCCCCCGTGTCGCACATGGGCAGCGGCAGCGCGATCATTTGCGGTGCGCTCGTCTCCGGCGTGGCGACCGGCGCGAGGCCGGTTACACCCGCCACTTCGCCCGCGATCTCCCATGCCAGCCGGTGGCAGGCGGCGGCGACCGTCGACCAGTCGTGCTCCGCCCGGAACCCGAGCGCGGCCGGCACGGCGAGCCAGGCGGCAGGATCGCGCGTGCCCTGGAAGCGGAAGGCATTCTGAAAGGCGGTGCCGCCGAAGGGGCCGGGCGCGTCGCGATCCTCGCTCCAGCCGTGGCTGATGACCGCGGGCATCAGCACCGACTGGCGATCCCGGCGGGCATGGAGAAAGGCCGTGCCCTTGGGCGCAAACAACCACTTGTGGCAATTCCCGACGTAGTAATCCGCGGCGAGCGAGGTCAGGTCGAGTGGGATCTGCCCCGGCGCATGGGCGCCGTCGATGACCGTCACGATGCCCCTTGACCGGGCCTCGGCAATCACCGGGGCAATCGGAAAGACAAGCGCGGTGGGCGAGGTTATGTGACTGAGGAATATCACGCGCGTCCTCTCGGTCATCGCGGTTCGGAGCGCGTCTGCGAAGCTCGCCGCCGCCAGCGGCATTGGCACGTCGACTGTCCGGATCACCGCCCCCGTCCGCGCCGCGACGAAGGCCCATGTCTTCGCAAGCGCCGCATACTCGTGATCGGTGGTCAGCACCTCGTCGCCGGGCTTCAGGGCGAGCGAACGCGCCACGACATTGAGCCCCGCCGTTGCATTCGTGATCCAGACGAGATCGTCCGCGTCGGCACCCAGTTCGGCGCCGAGCACCCGGCACACCTCGGCGAAGCGTTCTGCCAGATGCGCGGGCTCCAGGAAGGCCACGGGCTGGCGTTCGAGCCGCTCCTGCCAGCGGCGGTAGTCCTCCATCACCGGGCCCGGACAGGCACCGTACGAGCCATGGTTGAGGAAGGAGAAGGCAGGGTCCAGCAGGAAATGACGGGCAAGTTCGGACGGCACGGGATGCTCCCTGAAAGGCTCTGTTCTTGCGGTATCGATACTATCGCGGCAACATTGCCTCGCCATCCGGATCGGCGGCCTCGGCGATCAGCCAGTCGCGGAACGCGAGCAGCGGCGGATACGAGGCGCCGGTCGCCGGCCAGACAAGGTAGTAGCCTTCCGTCCCCGCAACAGGCTCGCCGAAGGCCCGCACCAACCGCCCGTCGGCCAATTCGGGCTTGGCGAGGAACTCCGGCAGTAGCGCCACTCCGAGCCCGTGGATCACCGCCTGGATCATCGGCGCGAACTGATCGAAGACCATCCCCTGAGGCACCGGCCCCGGCACCCCGTGATGGGCAAACCAGCGCGCCCAGGCATCGGGCCGTGACTCGAGCTGGAGGAGTTGCAGGCCGACGAGGTCGCGCGCACGGGAGATCGGCTGCGCCGACAGGAACGAGGGGGCACAGCACGCGACCAGCCGTTCGTCGAAGAGCCGGATCGCGCCGCCCCCCGCCCAGTCGTCGCCGCCGAAATGGATGGCGGCGTCGAACCCCTCTTCGGCGAAGTCGAAGGGCTTCAGCCGTGTACCGAGGTTGATGGTGATCCCCGGATGCGCGGCCAGGAACCGCGGCAGCCGGGGCGCGAGCCAGCGGGTGCCGAAGGTGGGCAGGATGGCCAGCGAAAGCGTCCCGCCGCCGGCGTTCGAGCGTACGCGCATCGATCCGCGCGAGATGAGATCAAGCGCCTTGCCCACCTCGCGCGCATAGGCCAGCGCCGGGTCCGTCGGTACCAACCGCCGCCGTTCTCGCAGGAACAGCGGCACGCCAAGCTGCCCTTCGAGGGCCTGGATCAGCCGGCTCACGGCCCCCTGCGACAGATCAAGGTCGCGTGCCGCGGCGAGTGTCGATCCCGTGCGGACCACCGCCTCGAACGCGGTCAGGAGGGAGATCGAAGGCAAGAGGCGGCGCGGCGTGGCCATATATGACCTTTGCACATATTCCGTGGCGAGAATAGCGCTATTCGGGGCCCATTCAATCGCGCATGATGCATAGGAACATCGATCCGCCGTGGGAGGACATCATGGCCCTGAAACCGAAAGACGCCCCCGACCTTTCCCGCTTCGACTGGGAGGATGCCTTCCGGATGGATGACCAGTTGTCCGAGGAAGAGCGCATGCTGCGCGACGGCGCGCGGGCCTACGCGCAGGAAAAGCTTCAATCCCGTGTGATTGCCGCCTATCGCGACGAAGCGACCGACCCCGCGATCTTCCGCGAAATGGGCGGGATGGGGCTTCTGGGCGTTACCATCCCCGAGGAGTACGGCGGCATCGGTGCTTCCTACGTCGCCTATGGCCTCGTCGCCCGCGAGGTGGAGCGGGTCGATTCGGGCTACCGCTCCATGATGTCGGTACAGTCGAGCCTGGTGATGTACCCGATCTACGCTTATGGCTCGGAAGCGCAGCGGCAGAAATACCTGCCGAAGCTTGCCTCGGGCGAGTGGATTGGCTGCTTCGGCCTGACCGAGCCCGATGCGGGGTCGGACCCGGCCGGGATGAAGACCCGGGCGACGAAGACGGCGGGCGGTTATGTCCTGAACGGCGCCAAGATGTGGATATCGAATGCGCCCATCGCCGATGTCTTCGTCGTCTGGGCGAAGTCCGAGGCGCATGGCGGCAAGATCCGCGGCTTCGTTCTCGACAAGGGCATGAAGGGGCTTTCGGCACCGAAGATCGGGGGCAAGCTGAGCTTGCGCGCCTCGATCACCGGCGAGATCGTGATGGACAATGTCGAGGTCGGGGAAGACGCGCTTCTGCCAAATGTCGAGGGCCTCAAGGGCCCGTTCGGCTGCCTCAATCGCGCACGCTACGGCATTTCCTGGGGCGTTCTAGGGGCGGCGGAGTTCTGCTGGCACGCCGCGCGGCAATACGGACTCGACCGCAAGCAGTTCAACCGGCCCCTGGCGCAGACCCAGCTCTACCAGAAGAAGCTTGCCGACATGATGACCGAGATTTCGCTCGGGCTTCAGGCATCCCTGCGCGTCGGCAGGCTCATGGACGAGGCGAAGGCGGCGCCCGAAATGATCAGTCTCGTCAAGCGCAACAACTGCGGCAAGGCGCTGGACATCGCCAGGGCCGCGCGCGACATGCATGGCGGCAACGGCATCCAGGAGGATTTCCAGGTGATGCGCCACATGGTCAACCTCGAGACCGTCAACACCTACGAAGGCACTCATGACGTGCATGCCCTTATCCTCGGCCGCGCAATCACCGGGCTTCAGGCCTTCTTCTGATCGGGCTTTCATCGTGGCAAAAATACTCCCGCCGGCGGCATCCGGCGGCAGGGCCGGGGGCCTTTGGCGGGAGTCCTTCGCCACAGTGAATGAGTGAGAGAATTTCATGGATCGCGCCGACATCGTTCACGAGAATTTCCTGAGGCGGGTAACGGCGGGCGACCTGCCCGCCGGTGCCGGGCCCTCGGGGCCGCTGTCGGCAGCTGCGGCGGTTTCGGTCTTTCGGGCAGCGTGCCTGTCGCGCGCGCTCGACCGGCAGAGCCGGGTGATGCAACGGGCGGGTCAGGGCTTCTACACCATCGGCTCGTCCGGTCACGAGGGGATGGCGGCAGTGGCGGCGGCGCTGAGGCCGACCGACATGGCCTTCCTGCACTACCGCGACGCGGCCTTCCAGATCGCGCGCGCCGGGCAGGTGCCCGGCCAGTCCCCTGCCTGGGACATGCTCCTCAGCTTTGCCTCTTCGTCCGAAGATCCGATCTCGGGCGGGCGGCACAAGGTCCTGGGATCGAAGGCGCTGTCGATCCCGCCGCAGACCTCAACCATCGCCTCGCACCTGCCGAAGGCGGTGGGCGCTGCCTATGCGGTCGGCGCCGCGCGCCGGCACCGGCCGGAGCATCAGGCGCTGCCGGACGACGCCATCGTCTACTGCTCGTTCGGCGACGCCTCCGCCAACCATTCGACGGCGCAGGGGGCCTTCAACGCCGCGCAGTGGACAGCCTATCAGTCCATACCCCTTCCGCTTCTCTTCGTCTGCGAGGACAACGGCATCGGGATCTCGACCAAGACCCCCACGGGCTGGATCGCGGCAAGCTTCGCGCATCGGCCGGGGCTGAAGTATTTCGCCTGCAACGGCCTCGATATCTACGAGACCTTCCGCGTGGCGCAGGAGGCCGCGGACTACGCCCGCAAGCGGAAGAGACCCGTCTTCCTCCATGTCGGCACAATCCGGCTCTACGGTCATGCCGGGGCGGACGTGCCGACCACCTATCTCAGCCGCGAGGAGGTCGAGGCCGAGGAGGCGAATGACCCGCTCCTGCATGCGGTGCGGTTGTTGGGTGAGGCCGGTGCGCTGACCTCCGCCGAGGCGCTGGCGATATACGAGGAAACCAACGCGCGGGTCGCGCGCGTCGCAGCCGAGGCGGTGACGCGGCCCCGGCTGAAGACGGCGCCGGAGGTGATGGCGAGCCTGATCCCGCCGAAGCGCGCCTGTCGGCCGACCAACGGGCCGACGCCCGAGGCCCGCGCCGCGGCCTTTGGCGGCGACCTGAAGGCGATGGACGAACCGCAGATCATGTCGCGGCTCATCAACTGGGCCCTGACCGACCTGATGCTCGAACATCCCGAGATCGTCATGATGGGGGAGGACGTCGGCCGCAAGGGCGGTGTCTATGGCGTCACCCAGAAGCTCATCCATCGTTTCGGCCCGGATCGGATGATCGACACGCTGCTCGACGAACAGTCGATCCTTGGCCTTGCCATAGGCATGGCGCAGAACGGCTACGTCCCGATGCCGGAGATCCAGTTCCTCGCCTACCTGCACAATGCCGAGGATCAGTTGAGGGGCGAGGCCGCAACGTTGCCCTTCTTCTCGAACGGGCAGTACACCAACCCGATGGTCGTCCGAATCGCGGGGCTCGGCTACCAGAAGGGCTTTGGCGGGCATTTCCACAACGACAACTCGGTCGCGGTCCTGCGCGATATTCCCGGCCTGATCCTTGCCTGCCCCTCGAACGGGGCCGATGCGGCGAAGATGCTGCGCGAATGCGTGCGACTGGCGCGCGAAGAGCAGCGGATCGTGGTGTTCCTTGAACCCATTGCGCTATATCCGGTGCGGGATCTCCACGGCGAGAAGGATGCGGGCTGGATGAGGCTCTATCCCGCCCGAAACGAGGTGATTCCGCTGGGCGAGGTCGGCGTGCAGGGCGACGGCACCGACCTTGCCGTGGTGAGCTTTGCCAACGGCTATTACCTCTCGCTCCAGGCCGAGAAGCGGCTGGCCGCGGCGGGCGTGAAGGCGCGGGTGATCGACATGCGCTGGCTGTCGCCGCTGCCCGCCGAGGCGCTCATCGAAGCGGTCCAAGGTGCCAAGCGTATCCTCGTCGTCGATGAGACGCGCCGCTCGGGAGGAGTGGCCGAAGCGCTCATGGCGCTTTTTTCCGAGCGCGCGGGCGTACCGCTGGCAAGGGTGACGGCGGAGGACAGTTTCATCGCCACCGGTCCGGCCTATGCGGCGACGATGCCCTCTGCGGACGGCATATTCGACGCGGCGATGGCGCTCATGGGGGCGAAGCGATGAAGACGGCGGTCGTCATCTGCCCCGGCCGGGGCACCTACACCAAGACCGAACTTGGCTACGTCAAGCGGCACTTCGGCGACCCTGCACTCCTCGCGGCTTTCGATGGCGCGCGCGCCGCGCTCGGGCAGGAGACGCTGTCGGCGCTCGACGGGGCAGCGACCTATTCGGTCGCGCGCCACACGAGGGGCGACAATGCCTCTGCGCTGATCTATGCGGCCACGCTCGGCGACTTCCGCGCCCTCGACCGCCAGACCGTCGAGGTCGTCGCCGTGACCGGCAACTCGATGGGCTGGTATTCGGCGCTTGCCTGTGGCGGGGCACTGACGGCCGAGGCGGGGTTCGAGGTGGTGAACACCATGGGGACGCTGATGCAGGAGGCGCTGATCGGCGGCCAGCTCGTCCATCCCCACATGGGCGAGGACTGGCTGCCGGCCCCGGCGCGCAAGGCCGGGCTGCTGGCCAAGGTGGCCGAGATCGACGCGCGGCCCGACCATGTGCTCGGCCTTTCCATAGACCTCGGCGGGATGCTGGTGCTGGCCGGGAACGACGCCGGGCTGAAGGCGTGGGAGGCCGAGATTCCGCCGGAACAGGGTCGATTCCCCCTCAGGCTTGCCAACCACGCCGCGTTTCATACCGCACTTCAGGCCCCGGTCGCCGAACGCGGGCGGGCACGGCTGTCGCCCACTATCTTCGGTCAGCCGGGACTGCCGATGATCGACGGGCGGGGCGCGATCTGGTGGCCGGGCGCCACCGATACGCAGGCGCTTTGGGACTACACGCTCGGTCACCAGGTGACCGAGACCTACGACTTCACCCAGGCGATCCGGATCGCGGCGCGGGAGTTCGCGCCCGACCTCTTCATCGTCACCGGCCCCGGCACCACGCTTGGCGGCGCGGTGGCGCAGGGCTTGATCCTTGCCGATTGGCGCGGCATGGGGTGCAAGACCGATTTCCAGACACGGCAGCAGATGGCGCCGCTTCTCGTCTCCATGGGCATGGAGGAGCAACGCGCGTCCGTCACGAAGGGAGATGCGAGATGAACCACAAGGATATGCTGAAGGCCGCGGGCCTGACCGAGGCGGAATTGACGGGCGGCACCCTTGCCGTCCATTCGCCCATCGACGGGGCCGAGGTGGCCCGCGTCCGGGAAACCGATCCGGCCGAGATGCCCAAGGTGATCGCCCGCGCGCAGGCCGCCTTCAGCGAGTGGCGTAAGGTCCCGGCGCCACGTCGGGGCGAGCTTGTCCGGCTTCTCGGCGAGGAACTGCGCGCGGCCAAGGCCGAACTTGGCGCCGTGGTGACGCTTGAGGCCGGCAAGATCACCTCCGAGGGCCTGGGCGAAGTGCAGGAGATGATCGACATCTGCGACTTCGCCGTGGGCCTCTCGCGCCAGATCTACGGGCTCACCATCGCCTCCGAGCGTCCCGGCCACCGGATGATGGAGACCTGGCACCCGCTGGGCCCCTGCGCCGTCATCACCGCCTTCAACTTTCCCGTCGCGGTCTGGTCGTGGAACACGGCGCTGGCGCTGATCTGCGGCGATCCGGTGATCTGGAAGCCTTCCGAGAAGACGCCGCTGACCGCGATGGCGACGATGAAGGTAATGGAGCGTGCGCTGAAACGCTTCGGCGACGCGCCGGAGGGTCTCTGCCAGCTCGTCATCGGCGGCCCGGCCATCGGCGAGGCGCTGGTGAACTCGAAGGACGTGCCGATCGTCTCGGCCACCGGCTCGACCCGGATGGGCGGCATCGTCGGGCCAAAGGTCTCCGCGCGCTGGGGGCGGCCGATCCTGGAGCTTGGCGGCAACAACGCGATGATCGTGGCCCCCTCGGCCGATCTCGACATGGCGGTGCGCGCCATCGTCTTTTCCGCCGTCGGCACCGCGGGCCAGCGCTGCACCTCGCTGCGGCGTCTCATTGCGCACAATTCGATCAAGGACGATCTGGTGGCGCGGCTCGCGAAGGCCTATGCGAGCCTGCCCATCGGCGACCCGCGCAAGGCGACGACGCTGATCGGCCCCCTGATCGACCACGGCGCGCGCGACCGGATGCAGGCGGCGCTGGAGAAGGCGCGGGCCGAGGGTGGCAAAGTTCACGGCGGCAAGACCGTCGCTGAAGGGGTACCGCAGGGCGGCGCCTATGTGGAACCCGCCATCGCCGAGATGCCGAAGCAGACCGAAACCGTGCGGACCGAGACCTTCGCGCCGATCCTCTACGTCATGGGCTATGACACGCTGGAAGAGGCGATAGCGATCCAGAACGACGTGCCGCAGGGCCTGTCCTCCTGCATCTTCACGCTCAACATGCGCGAGGCGGAGACGTTCCTGTCGGCGGTAGGCTCCGACTGCGGCATCGCCAACGTCAATATCGGCCCCTCGGGCGCCGAGATCGGCGGCGCCTTCGGTGGCGAGAAGGAGACCGGCGGCGGGCGTGAGTCGGGTTCGGACGCCTGGAAGGGCTACATGCGGCGCCAGACCAACACGATCAACTATTCCGACGCGCTGCCGCTGGCCCAGGGCGTGAAGTTCGACATCTGAGCTCTTGGCGTTCACTAACTGGCCCGGCCCGTCATATTGACTGGCCGGGCCGTCATATTTTTGCGAACCCCCGTCATTTCCGCCGGAATGGCGCGCGCTTTCGAACGCCGCCTTGGCCATTCTGCACTCGAAACCGGCTCACAGGAGGAATGAATGGCGTTCACAAAGGTTGCGGTTCTGGGGCTTGGCAAGGTCGGCCATCTGGCGGCCGAGCTTCTCGCGGAGGCCGGCTTCGAGGTGACCGGCATCGATTCGCGCGCTGTCGCCGGCTGCCCTTTCCCGGTGAAGGTCGCTGATCTCAAGGGCGATCTTGATGAAGTTCTCAAGGATCAGGAGGCAGTCCTGTCCTGCCTGCCCTATCACCTGAACAAGGGCGTTTCCTCGGCTGCCCACGGGCTCGGCCTCCACTACTTCGACCTGACCGAGGACGTACCGACGACGCAGCATATCCGCGGCCTCGCGGAAACCTCGAAAGGCATCATGGCGCCGCAGTGCGGCCTCGCCCCCGGCTTCGTCGGCATCGTCGGCGCGCATCTGGCGGAGATGTTTGACAAGGTTCGCTCCATCCGCCTCCGCGTTGGCGCGCTGCCGCAAAACCCGACGGGCCTTCTCGGCTACGCCTTCAACTGGTCGCCCGAGGGCGTCGTCAACGAATACCTGAACGACTGCGAGGTGATCGAGGAGGGCGTCCACAAGATCGTATCCGCCATGGAGTGGATCGAGACGATCTACATCGACGGTGTGCACCTGGAGGCCTTCACCACGTCGGGCGGGCTCGGAACCATGTGTGAGACCTATGCCGGGCGGGTGGAGAACATCGACTACAAGACGATGCGCTATCCCGGTCATGTCCAGCTCATGAACTTCTTCTTCCACGAACTCCTGATGCGCGAGAACCGCGAGGCGGCGGGGCGGATCCTGACCCATGCCAAGCCACCGGTGGACGAGGACGTGGTCTATGTCCATGTCGCCGCGGAAGGCTGGACGGAAGGGCAGTTGAAGCGTCGCGAATTCGTCCGCGCCTACTATCCGCTGGAGATCGCCGGGCGGCGGCGGACGGCGATTGCCTGGACGACCTCGGCCTCGGTGGTGGCGGTGATCGAGATGGTTCAGGCCGGGCTGCTGCCGCAGAAGGGCTTCCTGAAGCAGGAAGAGATCCCGCTGACACCCTATCTCGAAACCCGGACTGGCAACTACTACAACGTCGGCCACCGCGGCCGCCACGGCTGACAGCGTTCCGCGAGGGTCCGTCTGGCCGGAGCCATGTTCCGCCCGCACCGGTCGAGACCGGATTCAGTCCTTTTTCGCCGGAGGGCAGCCTCGGGCCCGTGTCGCTTGCGGGTTCCGTACCCAAGTCTGATAGGATTGCATTGCAACAGACGCGAGGGACAGAGATGGCCAAGGGAATCAGGACGACGAAGGGTCGGGGCCGGCTTTTTGACAGCGTGCTCGACACGATCGGCGACACGCCGGTCATCCGGGTGAACAACCTCGGACCCGACCATGTGACACTCTACGTCAAGGCCGAGGCGTTCAACCCGGGCGCCTCGGTGAAGGACCGGCTGGCGGTCAACATCATCGAAGCGGCGGAACGCGAGGGCCGGCTGAAGCCCGGTCAGACGGTGGTGGAGGCGACATCCGGCAATACCGGCATCGGGCTGGCCATGGTCTGCGCCCAGAAGGGCTATCCGCTCGTCGTGACGATGGTGGAGACCTTCTCGATCGAGCGTCGCCGTCTGATGCGGATGCTGGGGGCGAAGGTCGTGTTGACGCCCAAGGCGGAGAAGGGCACGGGCATGTACAACAAGGCCGTGGAACTGGCACAGCGGCACGGCTGGTTCCTCGCCCACCAGTTCGAGACGAAGGACAACGCCGACATACACGAGGCGACGACCGCGCAGGAAATCCTCGGGGACTTCGCCGGGCAGCGGCTCGACGTCGTCGTGACGGGCTATGGCACCGGCGGCACCGTGACCGGCATCGGGCGGGTCCTGCGGAAGGAGCGGCCGGAGGTGCGGATGGTCCTCAGCGAGCCAGCGAATGCCGCGCTGGTGCAAAGCGGGATCGCGCAGGAACGCGGCCCCGATGGCGCACCTGCCGCCAGCCATCCAGCCTTCCAGCCCCATCCGATCCAGGGTTGGACGCCGGACTTCATCCCGGCCGTCCTGCAGGAGGCGCTGGACAAGGGCTTCTACGACGCGCTGATCCCCGTGTCCGGACCCGACTCGATCCACTGGTCGCGCGAACTGGCACGGAAGGAAGGCATCTTCACGGGGATATCGGGCGGTGCGACCTTTGCGACCGCGATCAAGGTGGCGGAGACGGCAGCGCCGGGATCGGTCATTCTGGTGATGCTGCCCGACACCGGCGAACGCTACCTGTCCACGCCGCTTTTCGAGGGCATTGCCGAGGACATGGACGAGGAGGAGCGCGCCCTGTCCCTGTCAACACCTGGCTACCAGGTAGGCTAAGTCAGGGGACGCTGCGGAAGCGCCCCGGATCGAACGGGGAAAGATCGAGGCTCGGGTTCTGCCGCGTCAGAAGCTCCGCCACGAGGGACGCGGTCGCGCTTGACTGCGTGAGCCCGACGTGGCCGTGGCCAAAGGCGTGGATGACGTCGGGCGCGTTCGCGCTGCGTCCGATCATCGGCAAGGAGTCCGGGAGGGAGGGGCGGAAACCCATCCATTCCGTTCCGCCCTCTGTCCGGAGCGCCGGCAGAAAGGCCTTAGCCTTGGCAAGCATCGCGCGGGACCGCGCGTAGTTCGGCGGCAGGTCCAGCCCGCCGAGTTCCACGGCTCCGCCGATGCGGATGCCCGTGGACAGGGGCGACGCCACGAAGCCATGCGCAGCGAAGGTGATGTGGCAGCGAAGATCGAAAGCACCGGGCGGCAGGGTCGTGTTGTATCCCCGTTCGGTTTCCAGGGGGATGCGGTCGCCAAGGCTTCGGGCGATCCGGTGGGAATGCGCACCGGCCGCCAGGACGATCTGACCGGCGGAAAGCGCCCGCCCGTCCGCCAGATTGGCGGTCGCCCCGTTCACGCCGGCAACGATCCCGCGCACCTCGCCTTCCCCTATCCTCGTCCCTTTCGCTTCCAGCGCCTCGGCCAGGGCCAGGACGTAGAGCTTCGGGTCGGAGATGGCCCACCAGTCCTCGGTAAAGGTGGCGTGCGCAAAGCGCGGCGAGAGTCCCGGCTGGACCTCGGCAATGGCGTCGCAGCCGACGAGCGGCCGCCAGCCGAACCCGTAGTGCGTCGCCTCTTCCCGGGCCCTGCAGTCAGCCTCGAAGCTGCGGACCGTCTCGTGCACCTGCAACTGGCCGGTCTTGCGCAGCATGTGCAGGGTGCCGGTCATGGCCATGAACGGCTCCAGCGTCGCCCGCGCGAGCCGCATCAGGCCCGCCTGGGCGTCGGTGGCGGCAGATACCCGGTGGGGAAGGCTTGCGCAGGCGAAACGCGCCATCCAGGGGGCGATGCGCAGCGCATAGCGCGGCGGAATGGCAAGTGGCCCGAGCGGATCGAGCAACCAGCGCGGCGAGGCGAGGAGCGTTTCCGGAGAGGCGAGCGGATGAACCTCGGCAAAGGCGAAGCCACCTGCATTCCCTGCCGAGGCGCCCGTCGCGGGCCCCGTCCTGTCGACCACCTCCACGCTCAGTCCGCGCGCAACTGCTGCGTGGGCGATCGAAAGGCCGATCACCCCGGCTCCGATGACGAGTACATCCGGTCGGGCGATCAAGACCTCTCTCCTCAGTCAAGCGGCAGCCACCCGATCTTTGGAACGCAACGAAGGACGATTCAAGGCCCTGCCGCCGGCCCGCGCCTTGCGGCGGACCAGACCCGTTCATCCCCGGCCAAGCGCCCCCTTGTCATCGAAATGGCGGGGAAAGAATGCGGCCGCACAGGTGAACGTCGTCCGCATCGCCTCGGCGGCGGAATAGGGCTCGGTCATCGTCATCATGTCGAGCCAGACGCCCTCCGTCGTGATCCGAAGAACGCGCGCGATCCGCACCGGATCGCCGCCCCGCCCGTCCTCGGCCACGAGCCGGGCGCAGATGCTTTCCAATGTGCGGGTATAGTCATCGTCGTTCGAGCCGCAGAGCGCCTGGTACATCGGCCGGCACTGAGCCTCCCCCCAGAAGGCACACCATGCCGATAGCCGGGCATTTGTGCAGATGCGCGGGTCGAAATCGGCGCGGAGCACGGCATCGAGCTGTTCGGCAGGCGAGGGACCCGCGGCCTCGAGTGCGGCGGTCCAGTTCTGCCGGTACTCCGCCGCCAGATACTGCAGCGTCTCGGTCAGAAGCCGCTCTTTCGTCTCGAAGTGGAAATTCACCAGCCCGTGCGAAATCCCGGCCTGCCGCGCGACGTCCGTCAGCGTCGTACGGGAATAGCCCTGGGCTGCAATTGTCTCGATCGTCGCTTCGATAAGCTGCTGTCGGCGCGCCGCACGGCTCTGCTTGCGCGGCGAGGCGTCGGGCTTGGCGATCTCGCCGGTGTCGTCCATGGCCGATTCCGTTCCTCAGAGAGCGCGCAGTGGATCGAAGAACAGATAGAGCAATCCGGGCTTCACACAAGGCAGGCGCGGCGCGCCCCTGAACTTGATTGACAGTTCAGTCAGAATATGGATGAATGATCGTACATTCAACCAGGCCGCGCCCGACCCGAGGCGCCGCCCGAATCCGACAGGTACGATCATGCGCCCGCTCCCCAGCCGGGATCTCAGAAAATCCAACGCCCAGTTCGCCCGCGCCTCCGAGCGCCTGCCGCTCGGCGTCTCCTCCACCTTCCGCTACTGGGGCGACGACCGCACCATCTATGTGGATCACGGCAAGGGCGGCAGGGTCTGGGACATCGACGGCAACGGCTACATCGACTACCGGCTCGGCTACGGCCCCGCGATCCTCGGCTATGCCGACGATCGGGTGGACGCCGCAGCACGGCGTGGCATGGAGGTGGGCGGCGTCTTTGCCCTGTCGACGGAGCGCGAACTGATCGTCGCCGATCGCATCGCGAAGATGGTGCCGGCGGCAGAGATGGTGCGCTTCTCCAATTCCGGCACCGAGGCGGTCATGGCCGCGCTGCGCCTTGCACGCGCCTATACCGGGCGCGACAGCTACCTTCTGGTCGAGGGTGCCTACCACGGGCTCTTCGACGCCGCGATGTGGATGGCCAATGTTGAGGGGTGGGACCGCAGCGCCAACCGCGACCCGGAGATCGTCTCCTATTCCAGGGGCATCCCGCAGGAACTGAAGGCGCTCGCCCATCTGGTCCCGATGAACGATCTCGAGCGGCTCGAAGACACGTTCCGCCGCTACGGCGACAGCATGGCGGCGATGTTGATCGAACCAATTCAGGGCAATTGCTGCGGAATCGCCGCATCTGCCGACTACGTCCGGCTGGCGCGCGCGCTCTGCGACCGCTACGGCGTCCTGCTCATCATCGACGAGGTGAAGACGGGGTTCCGCGTGGCCAAGGGCGGCGTGCAGTCACTTTACGGCGTGACGCCCGACATCTGCACCTTCGCCAAGGCCGTCGCAAACGGCTACCCGATCTCCGTCGTGGCGGGCCGGGCCGAGGTGATGCGCACCTTCCGCCAAGGCGGCGCTGCGCATGGCGGCACCTACACCGCCCATTCCGTCAGCATGGCCGCGGCTGATGAATGCCTGCGCATCCTTGACGAAACCCCTGCGCTGGAGACGATCGCGCGATACGGCGAGGCGCTGAAGGCCGGGATTTCCGCCATCCTCTCGCGCCGCGGCATCGCCCATTCCTACGCCGGGCATTCGTCGATGTTCGGGCTCTTCTTCGCCGACACGCCCCCCGACAACTACCGGGACTGGAAGGCCTCGGACTATTCCTTCTACGACCAGATGGCCCATTTCCTGCATGATCTCGGCGTGATCTGCGAGCCCGACTCGCGCGAACCCTGGTTCATCTGCGAGGCTCACGGAACCGATCCGGCTTGCCTCGCCGAGACGCTGAAGGCGGTGGAGACTGCCGTCGATCTCACTCTCGAACACTTCGAGGCCGAGAAGCGCGCATGACGGACCACGCCTCGCCTCTCCTTGACCGCTGCCCGGAGACGCTTCCGGCAGCGGCCTACCGCGACCCCGACTGGTATGCGCGCGAGGAACGGGCGGTCTGGCGGCGGAACTGGGTGCATTTGGGCCGGCTGAGCGACCTTGCCCCCGGCACGATGCGGCGGGTGGAGGTCGGCGGGCAGAACCTAATCCTCTGCCGCGACGGACGCGGTCGCGTAACGGCATTTCACAATACCTGCCGCCATCGCGGCGCGGAACTCTGTTCGGTGGAGACGCGGCCGCTCGGCCGGCTCATAACCTGCCCCTATCACAATTGGGCCTACGACACGTCCGGGCGGCTCGTCTCGACCGCATTCGCCACACCCACTGCGGATTTTGTGAGGGAGGACCACGGGCTTTTCCCCGTGCATGTGCGCGACTGGAACGGGTTCCTCTTTCTCTGCCTCGCCGACACACCGCCCGCCCTCCGGCCCGACCTCGGACTCGATGCGCTCGACGCCTGGCCGATGGACCGGCTCAGGACGGGGCACCGCCTCGTGAAGGACCTCGACTGCAACTGGAAGATCTTCTGGGAAAACTACAATGAATGCCTGCACTGCCCGGGCATTCACCCCGAGCTTTGCGACATGGTGCCGATCTACCGGCAGGGTGTGATGGCCGCGAACGAGGCACCGGGCTGGAGCAGGGAGGCACCCGGCCTGCCGGTGCTGAAGGAGGGCGCACGGACCTGGACCATGTCCGGGGCCCCCTGCGGGCCGGAGTTCCCCGACCTGACACCCGAGCAGCGCGCGAACGGGTTCAACTTCGTCACGCTCTACCCGACGATGTTCGTCGTCGCCCATGTGGACTACGTCCGCGCCGTGACCGTGGCGCCGCTCGGCCCCGAACGTACGCGCCTCACGTCGGAGTGGCTGTTTTCCGAGGAAACGCTTGCGCAACCGGGATTCGACGCGGCTGACGTTGCGCGATTCGCCACTCTCGTCCTCGACCAGGACGGCGCCGCCTGCGAGATGAACCAGCGCGGCCTGAGGTCGGCGCGATACGAGCGCGGTCGTCTCATGCCGCAGGAATTCGACATCCTGAAGTTCCATGACTGGGTGCGGGCGCAGATGGGCGCCGGCTGAATCCGACCAGGCTCCATTGACGGGAGGAGACGATGACTGCAGCAGGAAAGCCGATAGAGGTGCCGAACGACTGGGACCGCAGGGGGCTGCCCGGCTGGACCTACCACTCGAAGGCGCTCTTCGAGCTTGAGCGACGCGAGATCTTCCTCACGCACTGGCAGGTCGCCGGCCACGTCTCCGACCTGCCCGCGCCGGGCGACTGGATCACCTTCGATCTGCTGGGCGAGCGCGCACTGGTCATCCGTGGACGGGATGGCAGGGTGCGTGCCTTCCACAACCTCTGCCGGCATCGCGGCGCGCGCCTCGCCGACGGCGCATCGGGGCACTGCAAGTCGGCGATGGTCTGCCCCTTCCACGGCTGGGTCTACAACCTGGACGGCAGCTTGCGGGGCGCGGCGAAACCCGAGAGCTTCGGCGACATGGACCGCTCCGCCTTCGGGCTGAAGCCTGTGGAAATGGAGATCTGGCACGGCTTCCTCTTCCTGCGCTTCCTGCCTGGACCGCAACCCGCTGTCGCCCGGCTCATGCAACCCTTCGACGCGGACTTCGCGGCCTACCGGGCAGAGGCGCTCCTGCCCACGGACACGCCCGGCTGGCAGGCCGCCACGCTGCCGGTCAACTGGAAGTCCGTCCGCGACGTCGACAACGAAGGCTACCATGTCGCCATGGCCCATCCGGCCTTGCAGGACCTCTATGGCCGGACCTACCGAGACATAGTCTATCCTGGCGGAATCTCGCATTCCCACGGCGAGTTCGGCGACTCCGTCGGGCGCCTCTGGTCGGTTCGCAACTACCTGAAACTGACCCGGCGGCCCGCGCATCTGCCGGCCCGGCTGCGCCAATCCTGGACCTATTACGGGCTCTTCCCCAACACGGTCTTCGCCTTCACACCAGAAGGCGCCCAGTGTTACCACGACATCCCGCTCACCAAGGACGAAACCCGGCTGGCCGGGCGCATGTACCGCCGGTCGGAGGAAGACCGCGCCACCCGCGCGGCCCGCTACCTCGCCACCCGGATCGACCGCGCGACCTCGGCCGAGGACCGCCAATTGTCGATCTGGTCGAACGAGTCGATGAAATCCACCGCCTTCGAT